>NZ_JBBIAM010000108.1:0-32036 GCF_054185185.1 Bradyrhizobium sp. UFLA05-153 | reverse complement strand
CGCTACGGCGCTATTTGAGGGCGCGCGTGCGGACGGCTTTGCTCTACCGAGCTACACCATCACGGGGGACACGACCTATGCCCATTAGGTTCAACTCAATTAAGACCTCTTGGCGTTGCGCAAGCGGTAAGTCTATCGCCTGTAAATAGCGACGGCCATCCGTCTCTTTGGTGCTGATGTAATCCTCAATATCTTCAGCGTTTGTTACAGTGGCGAGTGCTTGCTGCGGTATCTTTCGTTCATTGTTGAGCGCAACTGCATCCACCATAGAGAAGTGCAGGCGAGCGGGAGTAATCTTCTGCAGCTGATTCCAGTCCTTCACCCATAGCTCTCGGTCGAAAACGAAAATCCTGACCTTCTCTATGGGCAGTGTCGCTCTTTTGAATGCGAAATAGGCACCGATAAATGGCGAATAAGTCCAGTCGAGAAGCGGAGTCGGATATCCATGGTGTTGCGCCAAGCTTAAGAAAGCGGCGTACTCAAACGGCGCCTCCAGATTGAAATAATGGCTTGTGAGTCCGCTCAGGTGGCGATGCAATTCATGTACATCGACTTGCATGTATCTAATAAGATCAGCGCGCCGAGTACGATGGAAGGACGTTCGAAGCCTCCAGGCGTTGCTCTCTTGCCCGCGAAATATATACCGATACGGCGGCAGGTCGCGGACGTAGCGACGAAACTCTTCCCAAGTATTGATGCTTAGGGGCTGTAAGCGTGAAGGTTTACTACCATCCACTCGATTGAGCGTGGCGCTACCCGATGTACCAATGTCGGTGACCCAATCAACGTTGAGGGTTGGACCTGTTATGCTCCAGTCAGTGTCAGCTGTTTTTGGAAAGGTGATGCCTTGGAAACGAGGCTTAATCGCTTCCCATTCGACAAAGTCGCCGGTTATAGGATGTAGTGCGAGAAGCGGCGAGCCCTTGATGCTGTGCTTCGGCACGCCCGCCGGTATGACCACGTAGGTGGCGGCAGATGGCAAATCCGTTCGTTGATCGTAGACGTAGACTCGGCCTTCGTAGTTCGCTCCAATGGCATCAAGCTCCAATACGGCGTCGCCGGCATTCGTTCCGGCATATTTTCCCAGCCATTGGCCTTCAAGCATCGTTTCCCCCATTTAGGATCTGTTTTTCAACGGGTAGCTCATGGTGGACGAGCGCAGAGCGAATTGCCGTAGCCGTAGGATGGGTTGAGCCCTTGCGAAACCCATCACCGTCTTGAACCGCCGTCGATGGGTATCGCTTCGCTCCACCCATCCTACAGGCCGCAGAATGAAGGGGCCGCTTTTCGAGCGGCCCCTTGTTTGTTGTCGACGAGCATTGAGTTGGGTGCCTTACGAACACCCCGTCGTGCTGCCGCACGTATCACACTTCATACAAGTGCCATTCCGCACCAGCGTGAAGTTGCCGCACTCTGAGCACATCTCGCCTTCATAGCCCTTGGCCTTGGCTTCCGCGCGGCGCTCGGCCTTGGTGGGGACGACCGTCTGCGCGGTGCCGGCCTTGCTCCACTGGAGCTGCTCGAGCTTCTCTGTTGGAGAGAGATCGTGGCTGGCTTCCTGCTTCAGGGCGACGGCGCCTTCGATCGTGTCGCCGGCGCGCACCGATGCGCTGTGCAGCGCGGTGACGCGGTGGCCGCCGGCGGGGGCGCTGTCGTTGCCGGAGGAGACCGCGGCGGAGCCGCCGCGCATCACGACCAAATTGTCCGTACGCGAGCGGGTGAGGCCGCGCGAGACCAGCTTGGTCGCGTGGTGGCCCGGCTCGTCGTCCGGCTCCTTGCCTTCCTCGACGCCCTTGCCGAGCGCGTCAAAACCCGTCTCGCTGGGATCGACGTGGGCGAGGTCGAAGCGGCTGAGGTAGCTCACCGCCAGCTCGCGGAAGACGTAGTCGAGGATCGAGGTCGCGTACTTGATGCTGTCGTTGCCCTGCACGGGGCCCGCGGGCTCGAAGCGGGTGAAGGTGAAGGCGTCGACATATTCATCGAGCGGCACGCCGTATTGCAGACCGAGCGACACGGCGATGGCGAAGTTGTTGATGAAGGAGCGGAGCGCAGCGCCTTCCTTGTGCATGTCGATGAAGATCTCGCCGAGACGGCCGTCGTCATACTCGCCGGTTCGCAAGTAGACCTTGTGGCCGCCGACGACCGCCTTCTGGGTGTAGCCCTTGCGGCGATCCGGCATCTTCTCGCGCTCGCGCATCACGATGATGCGCTCGACGAGCTTTTCGACGATCTTCTCGGAGACCTGGGCGGCGCGCGCGGCAAGCGGCTTCTCGTAGAGCTGCTCGACCGCATCGTCCTCGTCCTCATCATCGCTGATGAGCTGCGAGTTGAGCGGCTGCGACAGCTTCGAGCCGTCGCGATAGAGCGCGTTGGCCTTCAGCGCCAGCTTCCACGACAGCATGTAGGCGGACTTGCAGTCCTCCACCGTGGCGTCGTTCGGCATGTTGATGGTCTTGGAGATTGCACCCGAGATGAAGGGCTGGCTGGCCGCCATCATGCGGATGTGGCTCTCGACCGACAGATAGCGCTTGCCGATCTTGCCGCAGGGGTTGGCGCAGTCGAACACCGGATAGTGCTCGGCCTTGAGGTGCGGAGCACCTTCCACCGTCATCGCGCCGCAGATGTGGACGTTGGCGGCCTCGATCTCGCGCTTGGTGAAGCCGACGGCCTGGAGCAGGTCGAAGCCGGGGGCTGCGATCGCCTCGGCGCCGATGCCGAGCTGGTCGCGGATGAAATCCTCGCCAAAGGTCCACTTGTTGAAGGCGAACTTGATGTCGAAGGCGGTCGGCAGGGCCTTTTCGACCTTGGCGATCGCTTCATCGGTAAAGCCCTTGGCCTTCAGCGTCGAGGCGTTGATGCCGGGGGCATTCGACAGCGAGCCGTGGCCGACGGCATAGGCCTCCATCTCCGCGATTTCGCTCTCGCGATAGCCGAGCGTGCGAAGCGCTGCGGGGACTGCGCGGTTGATGATCTTGAAGTAGCCGCCGCCGGCGAGCTTCTTGAACTTCACCAGCGCGAAGTCGGGCTCGATGCCGGTGGTGTCGCAATCCATGACGAGGCCGATCGTGCCGGTCGGCGCGATCACCGTGGTCTGGGCGTTGCGATAGCCGTGCTGCTCGCCGAGCTCGAGCGCCGCATCCCAGGCTGCCTGCGCATGCGCGACCAGGTCGGCTTGCGGGCAGGAGGCGTGGTCGAGCGGCACCGGGTTGACGCTGAGCGCCTCGTAGCCGGAGGCCTGGCCGTGCGCGGCGCGGCGGTGGTTGCGGATGACGCGCAGCATGTGCGCGGCGTTCTTCTTGTAGCCGGGGAAGGTGCCGAGCTCGGCCGCCATCTCCGCCGACGTCTTGTAGGTGATGCCGGTCATGACGGCGGTCAGCGCGCCGCAGAGCGCGCGGCCTTCCTTCGAGTCGTACGGCAGGCCCATGGTCATCAGCAGGCCGCCGATATTGGCGTAGCCGAGGCCCAGCGTGCGGAACTCGTAGGAGAGCTCGGCGATCGCGCGGGACGGGAACTGCGCCATCATCACGGAGATTTCGAGCACCAGCGTCCAGAGCCGGCAGAGGTGCTCGTAGCCCTCGACGTCAAAGTGCTTCGTCGTCGTGTTGTAGAACGTCAGCAGGTTGGCTGAGGCGAGGTTGCACGCCGTGTCGTCCAGGAACATGTATTCCGAGCACGGATTGGACGCGCGGATGTCGCCGGACGCCTTGCAGGTGTGCCAGTCGTTCATCGTGGTGTTGAAGTGCAGGCCCGGGTCGGCCGACGCCCAGGCGGCGTAGCCGATCTTCTCCCAGAGGTCGCGGGCGCGCAGCGTCTTCGTCACCTTCTTGTTGGTGCGGCCAATGAGGCTCCAGTCGCCGTCGGTCTCGACCGCGCGCAGGAAGTCGTCCTTCAGCGAGACCGAGTTGTTGGAGTTCTGGCCCGAGACGGTGAGGTAGGCTTCCGAATCCCAGTCGGTGTCGTAGGTGTCGAACTGGATGTCCTTGTAGCCCTGCTTGGCAAACTGGATCACCCGCTTGATGTAGTTGTCGGGCACGAGGCTCTTGCGCGCCAGCTTGATCTCGCGGCGCAGGGCAGGGTTCTTCTCGGGGTCGAAGCAGTCGTCGCCCGAGCCTTCGCAGTTCACGCAGGCCTTCAGCACCGCTTTCAGGTGCTTCTGGTTGATCTTGGATCCCGTGACGAGGGCGGCGACCTTCTGCTCCTCCTTCACCTTCCAGTCGATATAGGTCTCGATGTCGGGGTGATCGACGTCGACCACGACCATCTTGGCCGCGCGGCGCGTGGTGCCGCCGCTCTTGATGGCGCCCGCCGCGCGGTCGCCGATCTTGAGGAAGCTCATCAGGCCGGACGAGCGGCCGCCGCCGGACAGCTTTTCGCCTTCGCCGCGCAGGCGCGAGAAGTTGGAGCCGGTGCCGGAGCCATATTTGAACAGGCGCGCCTCGCGCACCCAGAGGTCCATGATGCCGCCCTCGTTGACGAGGTCGTCACCGACGCCCTGGATGAAGCAGGCGTGCGGCTGCGGATGCTCGTAGGCAGACTTCGACTTGGTCAGCTTCCCGGTGAAGGGGTCGACGTAATAGTGGCCCTGGCCGGGGCCGTCGATGCCATAGGCCCAGTGCAGGCCGGTGTTGAACCATTGCGGCGAGTTCGGCGCGACCATCTGCATGGCGAGCATGTAGCGGAGCTCGTCATAGAAGGCCTGGGCGTCCTCGTCGGAGGAGAAGTACTTGCCCTTCCAGCCCCAATAGGTCCAGCAGCCGGCGAGGCGGTCGAACACCTGCTTCGCCGAGAGCTCGCTGACATAGCGCTCCTTTTCAGGCAGCGCGGCCAGCGCGTCGGTATCGGGCACGGAGCGCCACAGGAAGGAGGGGACGGATTCCTCCTCGACCTTCTTCAGGCGCGCGGCAACGCCGGCTTTGCGGAAATACTTCTGGGCCAGCACGTCGGAGGCGACCTGCGACCACTCGGTCGGCACTTCGACGTTATCAAGTTTGAATACGACCGAGCCGTCGGGATTGCGGATCTCCGACGTGGTCAGCCGGAATTCGATCCCGGCATAGGGTGACTGTCCTACCGTGGTGTGGCGCCGCTCAATTTTCATAGTTTGCCCCGTCCTTTTCTAGCCGGACCCGCCTTTCGTTCAGGCGCTGCCGGGTCGTTATTCTCTCGCGACTCCTCCCGGCCGTTTCGGCTTCAAGGCTTCGCAGTTCAGCCGGTGGATCCGGCCCAGTTTCTCCCGACGGAGCGACCAGTACCGAAGCACCGATCATCCGCCGGCATGTCCACGTGCACCCGCCCCCAAGGGGATGCGCGCGACATGCGTTCAACGCCACCACACTACGCTTGCTCCGGGCCTGTCTCGGCCCGTTCGAGCGCCCCGAGAGTCGGCAAATCAAGGGCAGACAAGCCCTTCACCCGCTGCCCCCTTCGGCTGGCGGAGTGGTCATTTGCGAGGACCCTTTGGGGAGTGACCGGCGGGACGCAAACACACTCGCGCCGAACGGACCGAAAGCTAGGACTCTCCGTTGCGCACGTCAAGAACTAGTGCGAGTTCCTGAATCAAATACTAAATATGGTGGAAAGACGGGGATAACAGGGGTCGGAACCGCGCCTGTTGTGGAGGCAAGTATCAGTGAGTCCTGAGAGATTCCCAACCAAAAAAATTTGCGTTTGGTGATGCCTGGCGGGCTTCGTCCCGCTGTTCACAGGGTGCGTTTATTTTTGCCTCGGGGCTTGCGTCAGCAGGACTCACGTAGTGCTACGGAACGTACAGGCAGCCATGCTCGCTTGGGTGGTGGTGGAGCGCGCCAATAGGCGACAAGGTGGCCCCGTTTCTGCCGGGCTACCACATGCATGATTCGACAAAACGGGGGATGCGGACGCGCATCGCCCCGGCCGGCCTGATGTTCCTCGCCATCACCTCGGTGGGTTGGGGCTTCAACTGGCCGGTGACCAAGTTTTTGCTCTCCGAACTACCGCCGCTGAGCTTGCGCGGCGTCACCGGCGTGCTCGGCGCGCTCCTGCTCGCAGCTCTGGCCGTGATCCGCCGCGACAGCCTGAGGATCGCCCCCGGCATATGGCCGCGGCTTCTGGTCGCGGCCATTCTCAACGTCACCGGCTGGATGGTGCTGATGGGGCTGGCGCTCTTGTGGTTGCCGGCGAGCGAGGCGGCGCTGATCGCCTACACCATGCCGGTCTGGGCCTCGCTCTTTGCCTGGCCGGTGTTAGGGGAGCGGCCGACGCTTCTGCGCACCATCGCGCTGGTGATGGCCTTTGCAGGCCTGGCCTCGATCATGGGCGGCAACGGCGTCTCCGCGAGCGTGGAAAAGCTGCCGGGCATCATCATGGCGCTCGGCGGCTCGATCGGCTTTGCGGTCGGCACGGTGGTCTCAAAGAAATATCCGATCCATCTGCCGCCGATCACGGCGGCCGCCTGGCAGATCGGTCTCGGCTGCCTGCCGGTTGCGATCGTGGGCCTGGCGCTGGAGACGACGCATCTGTCGCAGGTGACGCCGGTCGGCTGGGGCTTGCTGGTCTATTCGGTCGTCGGGCAGTTCTGCATCGCCTATGTGAGCTGGTTCGCCGCGCTGTCGCGCCTGCCGGCCTCGGTCGCCGCGATCGGCACCATGGCCGTGCCCGTCATCGGCGTCGTGACCTCAGCTCTCGCGCTGCACGAGCCGCTCGGCGCAGGCCAGATCGCCGCGCTGGCCTTCACCCTCGCCGGCGTCGTGCTGGCGACGCGGTGAGGCGGCGCAATATTTGTAGGATGGGTAGAGCGAAAGCGAAACCCATCAACTTTCTTCTCTCAAGTTCTTTCGCCGAATTGGGGACCGTCCTCGTCGCGGGAGACGACTCCGGCCCAGTCCGCCGGGTAAATCCCAAGCTTGACGAAGCGATGGAACGACGACGGCGCCCAGTCTGACACCCGCCCGACCAACCCATGCTTGACGGGATTGATGTGAACATAGTCGATGTGCCTCGCCAGATCCGTCTCGTTCCGGATGGTGTGCTCCCAATAGCGGCGCTGCCACACACCGCGCTCACCCCTGCCGGCACGGCTCGCTGAAATTCGCTCGACCCGCGCGAGGTTGCGAGAGAATGTTGATTTGATCAATCGCCACCGCGTCGCGAAATCCGCATCACCTTCGGGCATGCTCCAGACTGTGTGAAGATGATCAGGCAGCACAACGATTGCATCGATCGTGAATGGGTGCCTTTGACGTGTCTCTCGGAACGCCGCGCGCAGCAACTCGATATGGGTCGTCAACAACGAGAGCTTCCGTTCGACCAGATTGACGGTGAAGAAGAAGGTCCCGCCGGGGACGAAATTGCGGCGATACGAGGTCATTGCGCAACGATAGCACAACTTGGGCGTGATGGGTTTCGCTTCGCTCTACCCATCCTACAATTCTAACCCACCGGCTCCTTGCCGAGCGCCAGGCGGATCATCTCGGCGAGCTGGTTGCGGCGATAGGGCTTGGTCAGCAGCAGCACGCCTTCGTCGAGCTTGCCCTGGTGGACGATGGCGTTGTCGGTATAGCCGGAGGTGTAGAGCACTTTGGTGCCCGGCCGGCGTTTTTCGACCTCCTGCGCCAGCGCGCGTCCGCTCATGCCGCCGGGGATGACGACGTCGGTGAACAGGAGGTCGAACGGCTCGCCGCGGTCGACAAGGGCCAGAGCCGTGCGGCTGTCGGCGGCGGAGATGGTCTTGTAGCCGAGGCTTTGCAGCTGCGCGGTGACGAAGTTGCGCACGAGATTGTCGTCCTCCACGACCAGGATGGTCTCGACGCCTCCGGTCGCCGGAGCAGCCGCGCTGACCGCCCTCTCGCTCGCGCCTTCGCCGGGCGGCAGATAGAGCTTGATGGTCGTGCCGTGGCCCGCCTCGCTGTAGATCTTGATGTGGCCGCCGGACTGCTTGACGAAGCCGTAGACCATGGACAGCCCGAGGCCCGAGCCCTTGCCGATCTCCTTGGTGGTGAAGAACGGCTCAAAGGCCTTTTCCTGCACATCTGGCGGCATGCCGCTGCCGGTGTCGCTGACCGCGAGCATCACATAGGCGCCGGGAGTGACGTCCGGGTTGGCCTGCGCGTAGGCCTCGTCCAGCGTCACCCGGCGCGTCTCGAGCAGCAGCTTGCCGCCATCGGGCATGGCGTCGCGGGCGTTGATCGCCATGTTGAGCACGGCGTTGGTCAGTCGCGACGGATCGATGTGCGAGGTCATCGGCCCCTGTTCGAGCGCGGTCTCGATCTGGATCTGCTCGCCGAGGGCGGGACGCAGAAGCTTTGCGCTGTCTGATATCGCGGCGTTGACGTCGACGTTGCGCGGCTCCAGCGGCTGCTTGCGGGCGAACGCGAGCAAATGCTGGATCAGCTCGGCGCAGCGCTGCGCGGCATCATCGATCAGCCGCGCCACGCGCTGCAGCTCGGGTTGCTTCCCGAGGCTGCCGACCAGCGTTTCGGTATTGCCCGAGATCACGGTCAGCATGTTGTTGAAGTCGTGCGCGACGCCGCCGGTCAATTTGCCGATGGCGTCCAACTTCTGCGACTGGTGCAGCTGCCGCTCGGTCTCGCGCGAGATGGTCGCATCGTGATAGACCAGCACCGCGCCGGAGATCACGCCTTGCGCGGTGCGCATCGGCCGCCCGCTGATGAGGAGATGGCGGGCGGGATTGCCGCTGTGCGGGCGGACGATCATCTCCATCTCTTCGAACTCGTCGCCGCGCAGCACGCGCGCCGACGGCAGCTCCTCAGACTGCAGCGGCGTCACGCCGTCGCCGTGGAACACGTCCGACATCGCGCGCAGGCTCGTCAGGTTCATCCCGGCGCGATGCAGCAGGATGCGCTCTGCGGCAGGATTCGACAGAAGGACGTTGCTGTCCTTGTCGATGACGAGCACGGCTTCCGCCATGCTGTGGAAGGTGCTTTGCATCACGTTCACCGAGATGCGGAGCTCGTCATGGGCGGTGACGAGGTGCTCGGTTCGCTCTGCGACCGCCGCCTCCAGTGCCTCGTTGGCAGCCCTGGTCTCGTGCAGCGTGCTTTGCAGGGCGACACTGGTGCGCCGGGTCTCGCGTATCAGGAGCGCGACCAGGAGCAGGATGATCAAGGCCCCGACAATGTCGATGCCGAGCAGGACGATGCCGGTACGGCGAGACTCCACCGCGCGAGCGGCAAGCTGCTGATCTTCCTCCGCGGTCAGCCGGTCGAGATTGGCGGTCACCGCCTCCATCAGGCCGCGGCCTTCGGCTTTGCCCTGGAGCGCGGCGATGCCGTCGCCGTCATTCGCGGCGCGCAGCCGCATCGCTTCGGCCGCGATATCGAGCCGGCGCAGAATCAGCGGTTCGGTGCCCTCAAGCAGCGCAACTTGATCGGGATTGTCGTGGAGCGCGCGCTTGAGATCGGCGAGTGCAGGCGCAACGGCCCCGCGCGTTGCCTGGAACTCGTCGTTGAAGGCGGGGCTGCGATAGAGCTCATAGCCGCGCGCCGCACTTTCGGCGCGACTGACGAGCAGGCGCAGGTCCGAAATCTTCTTCAGCGCCCCGACGGTGTGGTTGGCCCATGAGGTGTCGGAGCGCGCCTTGACGTCGAGACCGATCGAGGCGGCGGTGATGATCAGGAGGATCGCAAGTCCGGCACCGAGAATGACACGCTGCGAAGCAATCAAGGGGATTTGTTGTCCTTCACCGGCGTCGCCTCGTCGAGGCATTCCTTGATTGCCGTCAGCAGCGTCTCGGGCGTGAACGGCTTGCGCAGGCAACGCGTCGCGCCGAGCTCGAGTGCCATGCGGAGAAAATCGGGCGAGGGCGATGCGGACGAGGCGAAGGCGTAGCCGGACATCGCGATCAGCGGGATCGTCGGCGCACGCTCATGGAAGATGCGGATCGACTCGAAGCCGCGCATATGCGGCATGAAGATGTCGACCAGCATCGCGTCGAAAATCTGCTGCTCCAGCGCAGCCAGCCCGGTTTCGCCGCCGTCAGTCAACGTGACGTCGAAGCCTTGGCGTTGGAGGAGGACCTCGATGGTCGCGCCGACCATCGGATCGTCATCAACCACGAGAATACGCGGCATGACTCTGCCTAACCAATCGAAGTCCCCACAGTCTTTGCTGATATAGGCGAATCGTGGATCGGGTCAATTTTGGATTGGATCAGGACAGATATGCACGGTGGGGTGCATAAAACGCGCGATGTATGGCGTTCGTGTGAAAGCCCGCGCAGCTCAACGACGCGTCAAAAAGGCGCCGCGTGAAAGCGGCGCCTTTTTCGATCAAATTAAAGCAGTGCAACTAACCTGCCCCTAGGGGCAGGGATGTCGCAGACCGTCATAGCCGAGATAGGTGCCTGACGCGGGGTCATAGGACCTGTAGCGCTGGGCACAATAGGCCGCGGAATCGCCGCCGGTGTCGGGCACGACGGCAACGCTCGGACCCTCGTCATAGTAATAGTCATCGTTGTAGTAGGAGTCGTTGTAGTAGGGGCTGCCGTAGTAGGCATACGACCCCAGCGTCCCGATCGCGGCGCCGGCAGCCACGCCGGGCCAGAAGCCGCCACCGCGATGGTGCCAGCCGCCGCCACGCCAGTTACCGCCGTTCCAGTTGCCGGACGGAGCGCCGGCAGCAACGCGGCCGCCTCCGGTGAAGGCTGGCGCGGAGACGCCAGGACGAACCGCTGTGGAGGCTGCGAAATTGCCGCCACCACCGCGGATCGCCGCGGCACCGCCGCCAAAATTACCGCCGCCCATCCGGGCTCCCCCGCCGCCGCCTCCGACCGAGACGTGTCCGCCACCGCCAGCGCCGCCACCGACGGCCTGAGCGCGGGATTGGGCAAAGCTGGCGGCCGGCGTCACCAGCGGGAGAACCAGTGCCAGCGTCGCCGTGGCGGTCAAAACTCTGAGATTGTTCATTTTCGGCTCCTTTTCCCGAAATCAAACCGCTCAAGCAGGCAGTGGTTCCCGGGCGCCCGCGTGGTTTGCATGGGAAGCGCAGGATTCCAGCCCGCATCTGTACCCGCCATGAACGGATCGCGTCCTCCTTGCGGCGGATCAGCGCATTCCAGATGGTTCATTCGCAGTGCCGCAACTGGACAAGTTCGCTTGCGGATGGCATCAGGACCCCACGAAGCAGGGCCCTTGCCGCATGAAACAATTCTTTCTCAAGCTCTTCACCTGGTGGAACGGCCAGACCTTTGGCACGCAGCTCTGGACCTGGCGGTTTGGCGAGCTGGTCGGCGAGGACGAGCAGGGCAACCGCTACTACCGCACCCGCGGCGGCGTGATCGATCCGACGCTCGGTTTCGAGCGACGCTGGGTGATCTATAACGGCTATGCCGAAGCGAGCCGTGTGCCGCCGGCCTGGCATGGCTGGCTGCATCACGTCGTCGACGTGCCGCCTACCGAGCTCAACTACAAGCCGCACGAGTGGGAAAAGCCGCATCAGCCGAACCTGACCGGCACGCCCAAGGCCTACCGGCCCTCGGGCTCGACGCTTGCGAGCGGCAAGCGCCCGAAGGCGACCGGCGACTACCAGCCCTGGACGCCCGGCTAGACCGGCAAACTCAGTGATCATTGGTGCTGGATGCATTCGCATCCAGCTATCGCAGCTGTGAACAACGGGAACAGCGGGGACGCCGCGCGCGCCGCCGTTGCACTTTCGCGAGCGATACGGCTCAATGAACCCATCTTACGGAGATGGGAGACCATCGCGTACGGTTCGGGCAACAGTTCGCGACTGTCCCGAAATGCAGCGGCTGCCGAAGAGGACTCGATCGGGAGATAGGCCCCCGGTCTGGAAGCTCCGAAATCGCCCGTTGGAATGTGCAGCTGTCGTAAGACAGGAAAGGCCGCCCGGGAAACCAGGCGGCCTTTTTCTGTTTGTCGGTCGCGTGCCCCGGACGCAGTGCAGCGCGCCAGCGGTGCACTGCTGAGCCGGGGCCCAGTCTCGTGCGCAGTGGCTCGATGGGTCCCGGCTCTGCGGCGCAGCGTTGCACGCTGCACGGCGTCCGGAACACGAGTGCGGCGTCCTCACATTACCCTGGCCGCGGCCTGCTTGGCGGCTTCGATGCGGCGCGCTTGCGCCGGCGCGATGCGTTCCTTCATCAGTGCGAGCACTTCAGCGGGGGCTGTCTCCGGCGAGCCCGCATTGAACGGCGGTGCCGGATTGTATTCGAGGCGGAGCTGGATCGCTTCCGCCATGGTGCGGTCGACCAGCATCGAGACCAGCGTCAGCGCGAAATCGATCCCGGCCGTGACGCCGCCGCCGGTGATGCGGTTGCGGTCGATGCAGACGCGTGTTCGCGTCGGCGCCGCGCCGAACAGCGCCAGCACCTCCATCGCGCTCCAATGGGTCGCGGCGCGATAGCCCTTCAACAGGCCGGCTGCGCCCAGCACCAGCGATCCCGTGCACACCGAGGTGACGCATTTGGCGCCCTCGGCCTGCCTGCGCAGAAAGTCCAGCACCTCCTCGTCATTGACGAGCGCATCGGTGCCGAAGCCACCGGGCACGCAGATCACGTCGAGTTGCGGACAATCGGCGAAGGTCGTGGTCGGCGTCAGCGTCAGCACGGAATCGCTCGGAACGGGCTCGATCCGCTTCCAGATCAGGTGCACCTCGGCGCCGGGCACGGAGGAAAACACCTGCACGGGACCAGTGAGGTCGAGCTGGGTGACACGCGGAAAAACCAGACATCCGATTCTGAGCGGTGACGACATGAGAGCCTCCAGACAATCAGCTTGACGGGCAGACGATGCCATGATGCTCTTCTGTCAGAAATGGCATAATTCCCTCAATTTCGGACATAACGCAGGGTTCGGCCCATGATCGGCGTCCTGATCTTCCCCGACTTCCAGTTGCTCGATGCGGCGGGCCCGATCTCGGTGTTCGAGATCGCTGCGCGCTATTCGAAGAAGGTGCCTGCTATCCGCGTGCTGGCGCTGAACGCCGGGCCCGTGCGCAGCTCGTCCGGCGTCGAGATGATGGCGCGTGATTTCAAATCGGCGCACGCGATCACGACGCTGGTCATCGCGGGCGGCGAGGGCGTGGCGGGCGCAGCGCGCTGCCCGGCCACGCTTGCGTTCGTGCAGCGGCTGGCCAGGCGCGGCGTGCGCGTCGCGAGCGTCTGCTCGGGCGCCTATGTTCTGGCTGAGGCTGGCTTGCTCGACGGCAAGCGCGCGACCACGCATTGGGGCCGCACGCGCGATTTCGTCGCGCGTTATCCCAAGGTGAAGCTCGAGCCAGACCAGATCTTCACCCGCGACGGCAATGTGTGGACATCGGCCGGCATCAGCGCAGGCATTGACCTCGCGCTTGCAATGGTGACCGACGACCATGGCGAGGCCGTCGCGCAGGACACCGCGCGCCAGCTCGTGCTGTACCACCGCCGCAGCGGCGGACAGTCTCAATTCTCCTCGCTGCTCGAATTGAAGGCGCCGAACGGGCGCTTCGGACCGCTGCTCGCCTGGGCGCGCGAGAACCTCGATACGCCGCTCACGGTCGAGGACCTAGCCGAGCGTGCCAACATGAGCGCCCGGCACTTTGCGCGCGCCTTTGCGGCGGAGACCGGCTCGACGCCGTCAAAGGCGATCGAGCGCTTGCGCGTAGAGGTGGCGCGCGAGCGCGTGCAGTCGTCCAGCGAAGCGATCGAACTCGTTGCGCAATCGACCGGCTTCCGCGACCCCGAGAGGATGCGCCGTGCCTTCATCCGCGCCTTCGGCCAGCCGCCGCAATCGCTGCGGCGGGCGGCGCGGGCGGGCTAGGATGTCGTTCCGGCGGTCGCACCGACCGCAGTCGACTGCGCCGTCAAGCGTCGGGCGATCGGCGTCAGCATCTGCGGCGCGACGTAGTAGGGAAACTGGGTGAGGGCGAAATAGAGCCAGGTCACGCCGGGCAGGGTTCCGGCCGTCGCGGCCAGCATCAGCCCGATATTGCGCTGCGAGACCATCAGCCCGAGCGCGAAGGCCTGTTCGTAGCCGATGCGGCGGAACAGCAGCGTCGTGACGATCAAGAGCGCAAAGAAGATCGCGAAGGCGAGCAGCGCAATGGCGATCGACAGCAGGGGATCGGCGAGGAAGTCGGCGATCACATTGCCCATCACGGCCGCGACGAAGACGAGCAGGATGATGATGTTGATGCCGTCGATCGGCCGGCGTTGACGCTGGATCGCGTCGGCGCCGAACAGCCAGCGGATCACGGTTGCGACCATGAGCGATCCCGCGAGGATCGCGAGCAGTTTTGCGCCGAGCGCAAGCGGCGAGATGCTGAGCGTTTCGCCAAGGAAGAGTGCGGCGAACAGTGACGCCGTGAACGGCACCAGCGCCGTGGAGGTCACCAGCGTGACCAGCACCAGCGTGGCATCGAGGCCCATCAGCGCCGCGATCGCGGGCGATGCCATCATCGGCGAAGCGATGGCCTGGAGCATCAGAGCGAGGAACAGCTCGGGCGAACGGGCATCGAAGCCGGACAGATGCGCCACGAGGCCGAAGATCAGGGGAACGCCGATCGTTGTCCAGGCGGTGGCCGCGACGATCAATCCCGGCCGGCGCAGATGCGCGCGCAGCGCGGCGAGATCGACGCGCATGAAGGAGATGACGAGCAGAAGGAAGATCGCTTCGGTCACGTAAGGCCGCAGCAGCGCGCCGAGGGGCGGGATCGCGATCCCGAACAGCACCAGCGCCGCCACCGCGCGGGTACCCTGGTCGCCGAGCCATGCCAGCCATCGCACGGGGGCGACCAGGATGCGTTGCAGGCTGAGGGACATTTTGTCTTCCAGGAGAGGGTCACCTCGCGCGAAGCGGTTGAGGCGATTTGCGGAGTGCAACTCTTGAGGCACTGGCCTTGTTGTTCAAAGTAACAAAGTGATTACCGTGCATTGCCATGAGCGGTAGCCCGGATGAGCGAAGCGATATCCGGGGACAGGTGCTTCCTCGCAGCGACAAAGTCCGCGCATGTCGCTTCGCTCATGTGGGCTACGATCGATCATCGCTGGCTGAGATCCTCAACCACGCGCCGATCTCTTTGGCCGCGACATCGGCCTGCGGCAACAGCTTGCCCATGGTGAAGAAGCCGTGGAATTGGCCGGGGAAGTGTCGATAGGTGACGGGCACGCCGGCAACTTTCAAGCGCTGCGCATAATCGTCGCCTTCGTCGCGCAACGGATCGCCGCCTGCGGTCAGCACATAGGCCGGGGGCAGGCCGACAAGCGTCGGAGCGCGCGCAGGCGAGGCGCGCCAATCATGGGTGTCGGCGGTGCCATTGAGATAGTGGTCGCGAAACCAGCGGATCACGGAGTGGGTGAGGAGGAGGCTGGTTTCGGGCTCGCTGTGCGAGGCGTGAGTCATCGCGAAATCGACGGCGGGATAGATCAGCACCTGGCCTGCGATGGCCGGGCCGTTGCCGTTCCGGGCGGCGATGGCGACCACGGCGGCGAGATTGCCGCCGGCGCTGTCGCCGCCGACGCAGAGGCACGACGCATCGATGCCAAGCGCGCTTGCGTTCGCTGCGATCCAATGGGTCGCGGCGATGGCGTCGTCGACCGCGGCGGGAAACTTGTGCTCGGGCGCGAGGCGATAGTCGACGGAGATCACGATGAGCTCGCCCTCGACGGCGAGCTTGCGGGCTGCGACATCATGGGTGTCGAGATCGCCGATCACCCAGCCGCCGCCATGGAAGAACACCAGAGCCGGCGATAGACCGTCGCGTTGGCGCAGCTTCATTGGCACGTAGAGGCGGGCGGGGATCTTGCCGTGCGGCGCCGGGATCGCAAGCGCTTCGACGCGTGCCAGCTCCGGCGGCTCGGGATTGGTCGCAAAGCGCGCTTGCGAATAATCCGCGCGCGCTTCCGCTGCGGTCAGCGTTTCATAGGGCGGGCGGGCGGCGTCGAGGAACGCCTCGTAAACGGCGGCGGCATCGGGATCGAGGACGACTGGCATGGGAGGCCTTATCGAGGAATTGGCAGGGCGCTTTCGGAGTCGCCTGTTGGAGGCTCCCCGGAATGATGGGGAGGCGCCGCCCGTCAGGGCCCGCCGGAAAGGGTTCATCGACGCAACTATCCCATCCACCGGGCGGTGTGGCCAGCCAAGGGACCGGGAACGGGCCGGCGGGCGGGGGAAACCGCCCTTTCCCCGCCGTATTCGGCGTGTTAACCGGATGGTCTGCGAGCGGCCGTAACCCCTGTACAATGCTCGATAAACCCGATTCGCTGTTGAAGCCGCGCGAGATGTCTCGAAACCTGATCCTGACCGGCCTTGCGGCGCTTTTTGCCGCCACAGCGATGACCGTCTCGCCTCCGGCGCAGGCGCAGATTGGCACGATCTTCTCTGATCCGCCGCCGCTGCGGCCGCCGGGCAGCATTCCGCGCGGCAACCAGCCGCAGCAGCAGATGCCTGACGACGACGAGGAAGTGCCGGAGCTGCCGCCGCAGGGCCGCGTGCTGCCGACGCCGAACCGTCCCGCCCCCCGCCAGGGCAATGCTCTGCCGGGGCCGGTGGAGACGCAGCCTCTGGCGCCGCCGCCGGGAAGCACCGTGCTGCCGCAGAACCAGCAGCCCTCCATCGCGGTCGCGCCGCCCAATCCTCAAAGCCCCCCGCCGCAGCCGGGCGCCAATCCGACGCTGCCGGGCTTGCCGCCCGGGCAGCGCCAGCCCAAGGGCACACCTCAAAACGGCGTGCCGCAGACGCCGGCCAGCCTTCAGCCGGGCGATGAGGTCGTCACCGAGCCTCCGGCGCAGAAGATCGTGAACAAGAAGGCGACCTTCTCCGGCCTCGACAAGATCACCGGCCGCATCATCAATTTCGACGAGGAGATCGGCGAGACCGTGCAGTTCGGCGCGCTGCGCGTCAAAACCGACGCCTGCTACACGCGACCGGCGACGGAAGCCGCCAATACTGACGCTTTCGTCGAGGTCGACGAGATCACGCTGCAAGGCGAGGTGAAGCGGATTTTTTCGGGCTGGATGTTTGCGGCAAGTCCCGGCCTGCACGGCGTCGAGCACCCGATCTACGACATCTGGCTGACCGACTGCAAAGAGCCGCAGCAGACGATCGCGACCGCGGCGCCGGATCCGGCGAGCAGGCCGGCCGCGCCACCGCCGCCGGCGCAGAAGAAGGCCGCACCCAAGCAGGCCGTGCAGCAGCCGCGTCCGCCGCAGCCGCCGCCGCAACAGCAGCAGGCGCCGCCTCCGCCGCCGCCACCGCAGCAGCAGCCGGGCCTCTTCGGGCTCCCGGGCTTCGGCCGGAATTAGCTTCGCGTCGCGATGATCTCGAGTGCGCTCGCCCCCGGGATCGCGTCTCCAGGCAACTTCAGGAAGTCGGCGGACTCGCCCGCCAGCGCCTTGTCGAGCAGGGCGGTGTAACGGCGCCTGGAAATCTCGACCGCACCGAAGCTGCGCAGATGCTCGGTGACATATTGCGTGTCGAGCAGCTCGAAGCCGCCGCAGATGAGCCGCGCCACCAGATGCACCAGCGCGACCTTCGAGGCATCACGCGCGGTGTGAAACATGCTTTCGCCGAAGAAAGCGCGTCCCAGGCTCACGCCATAGAGACCACCGACGAGGTCGTCGCCCTGCCAGGCCTCGACACTGTGGCAATGGCCGAGCTCGTGCAGGCCGCCATAGAGGTCACGAATACGCTTGTTGATCCAGGTGTCCTCGCGTCCGACCTGCGGCGCGGCGCAGCCCGCCATCGTCGCCTTGAAGGCGGTGTTGACGGTGACGCGAAACACATCCGAACGCACGGTGCGCGCAAGGCGCGAGGCGACGCGAAATCCATCGAGCGGGATCACGCCGCGCATCTCCGGCTCGACCCAGAACAGAGTCGGATCGTCCGCGCTCTCGGCCATCGGAAAGATGCCGCAGGCATAGGCACGCAGCAGCACGGCGGGGGTGATTTCAGACGAGGCGGAGTCGCGCGCAGTCATGCGCGGCACATTAGCAGGATCGCGGCAGCCTTGCGATGGGGTCGATGCGGGGCTTCGCGGATCAGCTCGCGGCGGCGCTGTTCGTCGTGCTCGACGGCGCGGGCAGGCGGCGGAACTTCAGCAGGATCTTCGTCCCGGCGTGATCCGGATCGCGTTCGACGGAGGCGTCGAGCTTGGAAGCCATCGCCGCGACGATGCGCTGGCCCATCCCGGTCGAGCGCGGATCGGCCTTGGCGTTGTCGCCGACGCCATCATCGGCGATTGACAGAACGAGATCCTCGCCCTGCGAGGTCAGCTCGACGTGAATGGGGCCTGCCCCGTCCGGATAGGCGTATTTCACCGCGTTCATGACGAGCTCGTTGACGATGATGCCGACCGCGACTGCGCGGTCCGGATCGATCTCGATCGGCTCGGCCTTCAGCGTCAGGCGCGACATCCGGTTGCCCTCGGCCGAGCGGCGGAGGTCCTCGAGCAGCGAATCCAGATACTGGTTCAGGACCACGCTCTTCAGATCTTGCGAGGTGTAGAGACGGCGGTGCACCTGTGCGACCGCGGCGACGCGGCCCATCGCATTGGTCAGGGCGGCCTTGACCTCCTCCTGCGCAGCCGAGCTTGCCTGGAGATGCAACAGCGAAGCGATGATCTGGAGCGAGTTGCCGACGCGGTGGTTGACCTCGCGCAGCAGCATTTCGCGCTCGGCGGCAAGCGCCGCGTAGCGGTCGCGCGAGGCGTGGATCTCGGCTTCCGCCTCCTCGCGCGCCTTCTGCAACTCGGCCTGACGCAGGGCGCCGTCGGCCGCGACATGCAGCAGCGGGATGAAGTCGCCCGTGACATCCTTGACGAGGTAATCGGCGGCGCCCGCCTTCAGCGCGGTCACGGCAATGCTGGAATCCTGCGAGGCCGTGACGAAGACGACGGGCGGCGCGTCCGGGATCGCCATGATCTGTTCGAGTGTCTCGAGACCGTCGAGGCCCGGCATGTACTGGTCCAGCGCCACGACGTCGATGTCGCCGTCGACGTTGCCTTGCCGGATGCGCGCGAGGCCTTCCTCGCCGCTTGAGGCAAGTATCACCTTGTAGCCACGGCGCGACAGGCCGCGCTCGACGAGGCGCGCCAGCGCGTCATCGTCGTCGATATAGAGCAGGGTCGGCGTGGTCTGGCTCATGTGGCGGCGGCTGGGATCTGGATGACGGAGAAGAATAGCCCGAGCTGCCGGATCGCGTTGGCAAAATTCTCGTAGTTGACCGGCTTTGTGATGTAGACGTTGCAGCCGAGCTCGTAGCAACGCTTGATTTCCTGGGAGTCGTCGGTGGTGGTCAGCACCACCACGGGCGATGCCTTCAGGTACTTGTTTTCCTTGATCCGCCTCAGGATATCGATCCCGGTCATGTCGGGCAGGTTGAGGTCGAGCAGGATCAGGAGCGCGTTGCCTTTGTGCGCCAGGCCGTTGCCATCAGCTCCGAACAGATATCTGGTGGCGTCCGTGCCGTTGGTGAACGGCATGATCTCGTTATTGACGCCGGAGCGGCGGATGTTGCGCTCGATCAGGCGGGCGTGCCCTTCGTCGTCCTCGATCATGATGATGGTGACGGGCTGGGTCATTGGTTTCTGTCCCGATTGCTGGCGTTCCACTTGATCGGCAGCGTGATCGTGAACGTGCTGCCGACGTTGAGTTCGGAGGAGACCGACATCGTGCCGCCGAGGCGCCGCACCAGGGCGCGGACGTGGGCAAGGCCGATGCCCTGGCCCGGCTTGTCCTGGAGGCCGGCGCGGCGGAACAGATCGAAGATGCGCTGGTGATCCTTCGGGTCGATGCCGCGGCCATTGTCAGAGATCTCGAAGATCGCATAGCCGAGCTTGGTGCGGCCGCGCAGCACGATCTCGCCGGGAACGCCGGCCTTGAGATACTTGATGGCGTTGTCGATCAGGTTGGAGAAGATCTGCTCCAGCGCCAGGCGGTCGCTCACGATATCAGGCAGCTCGCCGACGCGGATTTCGGCCTGCGCCTCGGCGGCCTGATGCGCTACCGTCGCCACGATCGTCTCGATCAGCTCGCCCGTGTCGATCCTGACCGGCTCGAATTCGCGCCGGCCCTCGCGGGTGAGGTTGAGGATCGCCGAAATCAGGCGGTCCATCTTGCCGATCGAGGATTTGATGAAGCCGAGCGCCTCGGAAAAATCCTGCGACAGCTGCTTGTCCGGTTCCTCCAGCGCGCTTGCTGCGGCATCATTCATTGCCAGCGGTGGCCCGTCCGCCGGCACGTGGGTGAGGCTGCCGATGCGCCGGAAGATGTCGTTGCCCAGTTCCTCGAGCTCGCTGGTGAAGCCCATGATGTTGACCAGCGGCGAGCGCAGGTCATGGCTCACGATATAGGCAAAGCGCTGGATCTCGTTGTTGGCTTCGCGCAAGTCGGCCGTGCGTTCATCGACGGTGGTCTCGAGATTGAGATTGGCATCGCGCAGGCGTGCCTCCGCCTCGTCGCGGATGGCCGCCGAGCGCCGCACCAGCCAGATCGAGATCAACGCGAGCACCACGACGAGACCGGAGCCGATGCCGGTGAGCGATGCCGCCAGCGTCTGACTGTTGTTGGCATTGGCCGAGCGGAGCGTGAATAATCGCTGTTCCTCGCGGAGCATGGCGTCTGCGGCGTCGCGGATCGTGCTCGTCGTGTCGCCGGCGGCCGCTTCGCGGACGAGCGCGGAGGCGCGTGCGAAGTCGCTCTGCTCGATGTAATTCATCTCGCGCGTGAACTGGTCGAGCCTGGTTTCGACCGCCGGCCGCAGCTTGCGGACGCTTTCCGCCTGCGCGGGATTGTCCTTGGTCAGCTCCACCAGCCTGTTGAGATGCGGCGGGACCCCCGCCACCGCGGCCTGGTGGTCGGTCCAGAATTCCGGCCCGCGCGTGAGGAGAAATCCGCTCGCACTGCTCTCGGCGCGGCGAATTTCCAGGAGCAGCGTGTGGATCTGGTTCTCGACCTCGATGGTGTGAATGACCGAGGCGTTGTCGTCACGCGCCTTGTTGACGAGGTAGACGGAGCCGGCGCTGATCACCGTCAGCACCAAGAGTCCCGCCGCGAACAGCAGGATCTGCCAAAGTGCGCGCCGCCGTCTCAGGTCAGGCGTCACGCCAACTCCAGTTCCGACCTTAAGAATTTCCACTCCCCCATGCAGAAAACCCGCCGATAACGCCGCAAGCGGCGTTCGGTTCCATAGCAAGGCTAGGAGGGTGGCCGCTAGTTGCCGGATTGGCCGGCCAAGTACTGTTCGAGCCAGTGGATGTGATAGTCGCCGTCGATGATGGCGGGTTCACGCACCAGGGATCGGAACAGCGGCAGCGTCGTCTCGATGCCGTCGACCACCATCTCGTCCAGCGCGCGGCGCAGCCGCATCAGGCACTCGGTGCGGGTCTTGCCGTGCACGATCAGCTTGCCGACGAGGGAATCGTAGTAGGGCGGGATCGTGTAGCCCTGATAGACGGCCGAGTCGATCCGTACGCCCAGACCGCCGGGCGGATGGTACTGCGAGATCCGGCCAGGTGAGGGACGGAAGGTCTGCGGGTTCTCCGCGTTGATGCGGCACTCGATCGCGTGCCCGATGATCTGGATCTCCTCCTGCTTCGCCGGCAGGTCGCCGCCGGCGGCAATGCGGATCTGCTCCAGCACGAGGTCGATATCGGTGATGCTCTCGGTGACGGGATGCTCGACCTGGATACGCGTGTTCATCTCGATGAAGTAGAACTCGCCGTCCTCGTAGAGGAACTCGATGGTGCCGACGCCGAGATATTTCATCTCGCGCATTGCCTTGGCGCAGGTTTCACCGATCTTGGCACGCGCGGCCGCGGAGAGGACGGGCGAGGGGCCTTCCTCCCAGACCTTCTGGTGACGGCGTTGCAGCGAGCAGTCGCGTTCGCCGAGGTGGATCGCGCCGCCGCGGCCGTCGCCGAGGATCTGGATTTCGATGTGGCGTGGTTTCTTCAGGTATTTTTCCAGGTAGACGGACGCGTCGCCGAAGGCAGATTTCGCCTCGTTGGCGGCCGTCGACAGCGCCAGCGCAAGGTCTGCCTCGCTGTTCGCGACCTTCATGCCGCGGCCGCCGCCGCCGGCGGCAGCCTTCACCAGCACGGGGAAGCCGATCTGCTTCGCGATCGCCGTCGCGTCGTCGTTGGGACCGACCGCGCCGTCCGAGCCGGGCACCACGGGGATGCCGAGCCGCTTGGCGGTCTTCTTGGCCTCGATCTTGTCGCCCATCAGGCGGATGTGCTCGGCCTTCGGACCGATGAAATGCAGATTGTGCTCGGAGAGGATTTCCGCGAAGCGCGCATTTTCCGACAGGAAGCCGTAGCCCGGATGCACCGCATCGGCGCCGGTGATCTCGCAGGCCGCGAGCAGCGCTGGAACGTTGAGATAGCTGTCCTTCGACTGTGGCGGCCCGATGCAGACGCTCTCGTCGGAGAGGCGGACATGCATCGCGTCCGCGTCGGCGGTGGAGTGCACGGCGACGGTCGCGATCCCGAGCTCCTTGCAGGCCCGCAGGATGCGAAGGGCGATCTCGCCGCGATTGGCTATGAGGATCTTGTCGAACATGGTGCCTCAGCGGGCAAATAGCGAGTAGCGAATGGCGAATGGAAGTGCAGCAACCATTCGCTATTCGCCATTCGCCACTCGCTTATTCAATGATGACGAGCGGCTCGCCGAACTCGACCGGCTGGCTGTCCTCGACCAGGATCTGAGTCACGGTTCCGGCGCGCGGCGAGGGGATCTGGTTCATGGTCTTCATCGCTTCGATGATGAGGAGCGTCTGACCGACCGAGACCTTGGAGCCGACCTCGATGAAAGGCTTTGCGCCCGGCTCGGGCGACCAATAGGCGGTGCCGACCATCGGCGAGGTGACGGCGCCGGGATGTTTCGACAGATCTGCCGGCGCTCCGGCCGCAGTCGCCGTGGCAACTGCCGCGACAGGGGCCGCGATGACCGACGTCGGCACGGCCGCGGCGACGCTGATGTTGCGCGCGACGCGCAGGCGAAGTCCTGCGCGTTCGATCTCGATCTCGGTGAGGCTCGTCTCGTCGAGCAGGGTCGCGAGTTCGCGGATGAGCGCGGAGTCCTCGCTGGAAAACTTTGCGGCTGCTTTGTCGTCTGGCTGGCGCGCCATGATCTTGATTCCGAACCTTCTGTTTGAAAAGGGGCGTCAGGCTTTGGGCTGGATGCCGAGCTTGGCGGCAAGGCCCTGGATCGCGAGGCGGTAGCCTTCGATGCCGAAGCCGCACAGCGACGCGAAGGCGGCGCGGGCGGTGTAGGAATGGTGACGGAAACTCTCGCGGGCGTGGATGTTGGTGACGTGCACCTCGACCGTCGGGATCTGCACCGCGAGCAGCGCATCATGCAGCGCGATCGAGGTGTGCGAATAGCCGCCGGCATTGATGATGATGCCTTTCATCTTGCGGGCGTGCGCCTCGTGGATGAAGTCGATCAATTCGCCTTCGCGGTTGGACTGCCGGCAGTCGGCCTTGAGGCCGAACTTCGCTGCGGTCTCCCGGCAGAGCGTCTCGACATCGGCGAGTGTCGCGTGTCCGTATTTCTCCGGTTCGCGCGTCCCCAGCATGTTGAGGTTCGGCCCGTTGAGGACGAGGATCGTGTCGGTCGCAGGTTCAGCCATTCAAAATCCCGTCAGGTGCTTCGGCGGAGGTGGCGGGGGTTATAGGTAACAAAGGGGCTTAGGGGAAGCCTTCAACGACCTCCCGCGGGGCTTCAGATAGCTCATCCAGCCCGCAAAAAGCTGTGCGGAAGCTACGGAAATTGCTTGTTAACCAGTCCAAATCATGGCCGGCCGATGGCAAAAAGGGCGGGCATTGCTGCCCGCCCCTGGGGGGTGCCGATCTGCCGGCCGTCAGGCGTTGAGAACCGCGATGATCTCGTAGGTGACAGGATCGATGATCACGATCTCCTCGCGGACCAGGATGTACCTGTAGCTTCGCCACTCCGGATATATCGTCGCCACCCGCGACGGCAGGGCGTGCAGCTCGATGCCCTCACGCGGAATCCGCGTGCCGACCGAAACCGAGAAGTTGACGTTGCTGACGGGAGCCACGTGCTCCTCGTGGATCACTGACGTGATCTGCGTGCGCTGCTCGGTCGAGAGCTTGGCGCCGGCGCCGGCCTGGCCGGTGGTCTGTGTCTGGGTCGACGTGCCGGACTTGGTTTGCGTCTCCGAGCTCATGCCCTTCGACCTGTCCTGCTGGCCCTGGGCGCGTTCGTCAGTGCGTTGGCCCTTCGTTACACCCGACTTCTCCTCAGCCGTCGGATTCTTGTGCATCGTGCCCGAGGACTTTTCGTCCTTCATCGCGCCTGAGGATCTCTCTTCAGCGCCGGACTTCATTGACCCGCCGGCCTGTCCCACGGTGCCCTTTTCCTTGCCCGTCGAATCCTTGTGCATGGCGCCGGACTTCTCGTCCTTCATCGCGCCCGAGGACCTCTCTTCAGCGCCGGACTTCATGGATCCGCCAGCTTGTCCCACGGTGCCTCTTTCCTTGCCCGTGGATTCCTTATTCATGGCGCCGCCGTGCTCGGTCGCGCCAGCTGATGGCTGGTGCTGCTGCGTCTGCTGACCGCCGTACTCCTTGGTCCCAGTTCCCTGCGCATTCGCGAGACCAGTGCCCGCGACGAGTGCCAGCGCGGCAACCGAGATCATAAAGCGATTAGTCATTGAACCTCTCCTCACGTGTTTTGTGCGTCATTGCCCGCGCCGACAACGAAAGGAGAAATGAGATGTTCCGAAACTTCATCGGTTCCGAGGTTTTTGTTTGTTGAATGCGAGATGAATGGTCGCACCAAGATTCCGACAACAAAAAAGGCCGGTAAAAACCGGCCTTTTTCAATGTTCGGATAATCGAAAACGGGAACTAGCAGGTCGCCTTGCCGCAGCGTGCGACGCCGATCTTTTCCTTCAGGCCGTCGAGGCCGATGGCGCCGACCACGATCTGCTTGCCGATCACGTAGCTCGGCGTGCCGTTCATGCCCATCGCTTCGGCGAGCTTGAAGTTCTCCTCGATCGTGGCGCGCACTTCCGGAGTGGCCATGTCCTTCTCGATCTTCGCGACGTCGAGACCGGCTTCCTTGGCGGCGGCAAGCGCGTGCGCCTTGTCGGCCTGGCCGCGGCCGCCGAGCAGCTTCTGGTGGAAGTCGAGATACTTCTTGCCGGTGGGATCCTGCATGCGGACGGCGACCGCAACCTGCGCCGCCTCGACCGAGCCCTGGCTCAGCACCGGAAACTCCTTGAGCACGACCTTCAGCTTGGGATCGGCCTTCATGAGATCGAGCATGTCGGTCATCGCGCGCTTGCAGTAGCCGCAATTGTAGTCGAAGAACTCGACGAAGGTGACGTCGCCGTCCTTGTTGCCGAGCACGACCTGGCGCGGCGAGTTGAAGATCCCATCCGCATTCTGCGCAATGCTTGCTTCGTGCTTCTGCGCTTCGGCTGCCGCCTGGCGCTTGCTGAGCTCGGCCATCGCATCCTCGAGCACCTCGGGATGGCTGACGAGATAGTTCTTGATGATCGTCTCGATGTCGGAGCGCTGGGTGTCGGTGAAGCTGTCGGCCGCGGCCGGCCCGGTTGCGCCGAACACGGCGAGCGCAAACAGGGCGGGTACGATCAGGCGCAGCGAAGGCATTGGCAAATCCTCTGGTCGAAAGCAGGTTACGGAAGACATCCCGGCCGATCTAACCTGGCCGCGCCGTGACGTCGTGGTGTTGGTGTCATTGCGTCGGTGTCGTTCTAAGCGTCTAATTGTTGCGTGGCGGTTTTGACGCCACGATGTCATCGGCCTTGACCCAGCCGGGCGTGCCAATGGCGAAACGGGTTTTTGCGCGCGTCGCAAGCTCGCGTGCGGTCTTGTTGTCGCCGCGCAGGTAAGCTGCCTGCGCCGACGCCAAATCGGCCTCCGCATAGTCCCCCTTGCGGCCATAGGCCATGGCGAGCTGTGTGTAGCCGATCGGCGCCTCCGGCTCCCGCGCCACCGCGGCACGGAGAATCCGGATCGCTTCGTCCGTGTAGGACTTATTATCAGTTCCGACCAGAGCCTGCCCAAGTAACATCTCGATGAGCGGGGCGTTGCCGGACAGCTGCACCGCCTTGTGCAGGGCAGGGATCGCTTCCGCCGCCTTCCCGCTCTCGAGCAGTGCCTGGCCGCGCACCTCGTAGAAATACGGGTTGTTCGGCTGCGCCTGGATCAGCGCGTCGATCTGGGACAGCGCGCTGCGCAGGTCGCCGTGCAGATAGGTGCTGATGGCGCGGGCATAGCGGGCTGGTATGCTGTCGTTGGACAGCGGATAGCGGCGGTAGACAGTCTCGGGCCGCTCCATGAAGGCGGAGACCTTGGCGCGAACCATGTCATGGCGCGCCTGGAGTGCCGGATCGTCCTTCTTGTCCCAATAGGGGCTGGCGCGGGCGAACTGGGCGAGCGCCTCGACGCGCTCGGCCGGCATCGGATGCGACTGCAAATAGGGATCGGCGCCGCGCGCGGCGAACAGGCTCTCGCTGGTGAAGCGCTTGAACGTCTCGTACATGCCCTTCGGCGACTGCTGGGTCGCGGTCAGGAACTTCACGCCGGCACGGTCGGCGTTCTCCTCCTGTTGGCGCTGATAGGACAACAGCGAGCGGCGGATCATCTCCTGCGGTCCGGCGACGGCGGCCGCGCCGGCATTGGCGAGACCACTGTTCGCGTTGCCGCTGCGGGCGCCCGCGACCATGGCGCCTGCGCCGAGCAGCATGGCGATGATCATCTGCGTCTGGGCGTTGGCGAGCTGCTCGCGCAGCTTGGCGAGATGCCCGCCGGCCAGATGCCCGGTCTCGTGCGCGAGCACGCCGATCAGCTGGTTCGGGGTTTCCGACTGCATGATCGCGCCGTAATTGACGAAGATGCGGCGGCCATCAGCGACGAACGCGTTGAACGATGCGTCGTTGAGGATCACCATCTGGATGTTCTGCTTCTCCAGACCCGCGGCGCGCAGGATGGGTCGGGTATATTCGCGCAGCAGTTGCTCGGTCTCGGTGTCGCGCAGCACCGGCGGGCCCTTGGGCCCCTCCTGTGCGCTGGTCGCCGGGAACGGCGCCAGCACCATGGCCGCTGCGGTCACGATGGCGGTGAGAGCGGAGGCCTTCTTGCGCAAAGCGAGCTGGAGCAACATCGATCGGTCTTGAAATGCAGTTTTGTGATTGGTCTTGGTGATTGGCGTCGGACCGGATACGGGCTATGCCCTAATGAGCCGCACAATGCGGCCAGTCTGGGGCGCGGACGCCCCCGTTCCCGGCCCCCCAAGGGTTCCGAACTGGAAGCGAAATAGCAGATATTGATGGCCGATGCGATATTGAGGAACCGGCTGGAGCCTTGGCTGACGCCATCCCGCCGCAGTGACGTTCCCCCCTTCATGGTGATGGACGTGATGGCGGCGGCCGCGCGTATAGAGGCAGCCGGCGGCCACGTCATTCATATGGAGGTCGGACAGCCCGCCGCGCCGGCCCCGAAGACCGCGATCGCGGCCGCCCACAGGGCACTGGACACCACGCGGATCGATTATACCTCCGCGCTCGGCATCCCCTCGTTGCGCGAGCGCATCGCGCGCCATTATCGCGACGCCTATGGCTGTGCGGTGAGCCCCGAGCGGATCGTCGTCACCACCGGGTCTTCCGGCGGCTTCATTCTGGCCTTCCTTGCCCTGTTTGAGCCAGGTGACCGCGTCGCGGTGACGGTGCCTGGCTATCCGCCATACCGTCATATCCTGACCGCGCTGGGCTGCGAGCCGGTGCCGATCGAGACCACCAGCGAGACCCGTCACGCTCTGACCGGCGAGGCGCTGCTGGCTGCCCATTGCAAGGCGCCGCTCAAGGGCGTGCTGGTTGCAAGCCCCGCCAACCCCACCGGGACCATGATGTCCAGGGAGGCGCTATCCAGCCTGATCGCAGCCGCCGAGGGCGCCGGTATCCGCTTCATCTCGGACGAGATCTATCACGGCCTCGACTATGCTTTTCCCGCCGTCACCGCGGCGGCGCTGTCGGACCATGCGCTCATCATCAATTCGTTCTCGAAATATTTTTGCATGACTGGCTGGCGGGTCGGCTGGATGGTCGTGCCGGACGTCCTGGTGCGGCCGGTCGAGCGGCTCCAGCAGAACCTGTCGATCTCGGTGCCGTCGCTGTCGCAGATCGCGGCTGAAGCAGCATTCGACGGCGCTGCCGAGATGGAGGAGATCAAGCACGGCTATCAGGAGAACCGCCGCATCCTGATCGAGGGCCTGCCCAAGGCGGGCCTGACCAAGTTCCTGCCCGCCGATGGCGCATTCTATCTCTATGCCGACGTGTCGGATTTCACCTCCGACAGCCTTGAGTTCGCCAAGCAGATGCTGGAGCAGGCCCATGTCGCGGCCACGCCCGGCATCGACTTCGATCCCGTGCACGGCCGCTCCTTCATCCGCTTCTCCTATGCGAGATCGGGGGAGGAGATGCGGGAAGCAGTTGACCGGATCGCCCACTGGCTTAAATAGCCGCCAGTTTTTGAGAGCCTTCCGGAGTTCAACGTGTCCGATAGATCGCCTGCCGCCGCGCCGCATTTTCCTCTCGCCACCATCGTGTGGCCGGTCCAAAGCGGCGAAGCCGCGGGCGCGCTGCGCGCGGTCGTGCTGGTTGCGTTTGGAACGGCCTTGATGGCGCTATCAGCCAAGGTCAGCCTGCCGCTGCCCTATGTGCCCATGACCTTGCAGACCGTGGTCGTGCTGATGATCGGCGCTGCCTTTGGCTGGCGCCTCGGTAGCGCAACCATGATCGCGTATCTCGCGGAAGGCGCAATGGGCCTGCCGGTGTTCGCAGGCCCGGTGGGCGGCCTCGCTCCGCTCGTCGGCCCCACGGCCGGATATCTGTTCGGCTTCGTCGCGGCGGCCTTCGTCACGGGCTTTCTCGCGGAGCGGGGCTGGGATCGGAGCATGGCCTGGCTGTTCGCGGCCATGGCCATCGGCCACATCGTCATTTTGGCGATGGGCTTCGCCTGGCTTGCGTTCGGCCTCGGGCTTGGCGCTGTCAAGGCCTGGCAGGTCGGTATCGTGCCGTTCATCGCGGCGTCGCTGATCAAGAATGCGCTCGGGGCGACCTTGATGCCGGCCGCGCGCCGGATCGTCGATCGCCGCCACTAGGCGGTCAACAGTCGAGCAGTTCCATTTGACTCGGCCCGCCAAGTTGATCTTGGCTAGAACCAAGAGAATTGAGGGGAGGGAGCAATGACAACGACAACGATGACGGCGGCCGCGCCTGCCGCAAAGGCCGCGGCCAAGCCGTGGTACAAGGTTCTCTATGTCCAGGTGCTGATCGCCATCTTCCTGGGCGCCATCGTCGGCTGGCTGTGGCCTACGGTCGCAACCAACGACTGGATCAAGGCGATGGGCGACGGCTTCATCAAGCTGATCAAGATGGTGATCGCCCCGATCATCTTCTGCACCGTGGTCTCGGGCATCGCCCACATCCAGGACGCCAAGAAGGTCGGCCGCATCGGCGTCAAGGCGCTGGTCTATTTCGAGATCGTCTCGACCTTCGCGCTCCTGATCGGGCTCGTCGTCGGCAATCTGGTTCGTCCCGGCGCGGGTTTCGGCAGTGCGGCGGCGAACGCGCAGGCGGTTGCCAACTACGCCAAGCAGGCCGAGGGACAGAAGAGCGTCGACTTCATCCTGCACATCATCCCTGACACCGTGGTCGGCGCCTTCGCGCAAGGCGAGATCCTCCAGGTGCTCTTGTTCTCGGTGCTGTTCGGCTTCGCCATCATGGGGCTCGGCGAGCGTGGCCATACGATCCGCAGCTTCATCGATGATGCCGCCCATGCCGTGTTCGGTGTCATCTCGATCGTGATGCGCGCAGCGCCGATCGGCGCATTCGGCGCGATGGCCTATACGATCGGCAAGTTCGGCACCGGCGCGATCCTCAACCTGATCGGGCTGATCGCGACCTTCTATGTCACCGCTGCGCTGTTCGTGTTCGTCGTGCTCGGCACGATCGCGCGCTTTGCGGGGTTCTCGATCTTCAAGTTCCTGGCGTACATCAAGGACGAGCTCCTGATCGTGCTCGGCACCTCGTCGTCGGAAAGCGCGTTGCCGTCCTTGATGGAGAAGCTGGAACGGCTCGGCTGCTCCAAGTCGGTGGTCGGCCTCGTGGTGCCCACTGGCTACTCGTTCAACCTCGACGGCACCAACATTTACATGACGCTGGCGACCCTGTTCATCGCGCAGGCGCTCGGCGTCGATCTGAGCTTCGGCCAGCAAATCACCATCCTGGTGGTGGCGATGCTGACCTCGAAGGGTGCCTCCGGCATCACCGGCGCCGGTTTCATCACGCTCGCTGCGACACTGGCGGTGGTCGATCCACGGCTCGTGCCGGGCATGGCGATCGTGCTCGGCATCGACAAGTTCATGAGCGAATGCCGCGCGCTGACCAACCTCTGCGGCAACGGCGTCGCCTGCGTGATCGTCGCCTGGTGGGAGGGCGAGCTCGATCGCGAGAAGCTCAGTGCGCGACTGAGCCAGCAGATCGATCCGACCGACATGGAGACGGCGCTCACGACGGACTGAGCCGCAAGCTGATCGTAACGGCGCCTCGCGCCGCTGCGCCTTGAAACTGGAGGGCTGGTCGACATCGTCGATCAGCCCTTGCTGTTTTTGCCAGGCGCCAAAGTGACGGAATTTTCGCGCCCGTCCGTTTAACCCCCATCGGGATTTCGGGGTGAAGGGCGGGTGGCATCGTGGGCAAGGCGGCGGTCGATCGGATTCTGTTGCAGGCGGTGGAGCATTACGAGGCGGGGCAGCCGGATCAGGCCGGCCTGTTGTGCGGCGAAGTCCTGAAGGCGCATCCCGACCATGTGCCGGCGCTGCATCTGTCCGCCGTGGTCGCTTTTGTGACCGATCGCGCGAGCGACGGGGCGAGCCTGCTGAGCCGCCTGTTCAGCCTCGATCCCGACCACGCGCCGGCCCTCGTCACGCTGGGCGATGCGCTTGCCGTAAAGGGCGAGCGGGACGGCGCGGTGGCGGCGTTTCAGCGCGCGCTGCTGGGGCGGCCGCGCGACGCGGCCCTCTACAACAAGCTCGGCGTGGCGCTGGCTGAGCTGTCGCGCTTCGAAGAGGCGGAAGCCGCCTATCGGCGCGCCATCGAGATCGATCCGCATCTGATCCGTGCGCATTTCAACCTGGCCGTCGCGCTGGCGGGGCAGGGACGGCTCGCAGAGGCCGAGAACGCTTATCGCGAGGTCATCGCAAGGGATCCAGCGCATCGCGGCGTCTGGCTCAATCTCGGCAATGTGCTTGCGGATCGGAAGAAGCTCGACGAGGCCGTGATGGCCTATCGTCGCGCCCTCGAAGCGGGCGCCGAGGATCCGGGCCTGCTTTGCAATCTCGGCGCTGCGCTCTACCGCAAGGGCGAGCTCGAGGAGGCGATCGCGCATTATCGCCGCGCGATCGCGCTTGATCCGGACAACCTTCCGGCGCTGCGGTTGCTCGGTCTCGTCCTGCACGAGGCCGGCCACCTGCATCAGGCGGCCGCGACCTACCAGCGGACCATCGCGCGCGATCCGGCTGATCACGTGATCACCAGCAATCTTGGCGCCTGCCTGTGCGAGCTCGGACTTTTCGACGAGGCCATCGCGGCCTGCGAGCGCGCGCTGGAGCTGAAGGCCGATCATGCGCCAGCCCACACCAATCTCGGCATCATCTTCGAGAAGCAGGGGCGTGTCGAAGCGGCTGTTGCCGCTCATCGCCGCGCCGTCGTCGCCGATCCCGCCTATGCCAAGGGCCATGCGAACCTCGCGGTGGCGCTGCGTAACGCCGGCGAGATCGACGCGGCGCTTGCCGCCTCGCACCAGGCCATCGCGCTCGATCCGGAGCAGCCGCTCGCGCAATATAACCACGCGCATTTCCTGCTGATGAACGGCGACTTCGCCAGCGGCTTTGAAGCCTATCAATGGCGGCGCAGGTGCAAAACCCTCTCGGACGGCGATCCGATCTTCAGCGAGCCGGAATGGCGGGGCGAGCCGCTTCTAGTCACGTGAATCTAAAGTTCGCCACATAAAGTCTGCTGAGCTTTGTGACAGAAGCGTTTAACAGAAGCCAAGAT
>NZ_JBBIAM010000107.1:0-32010 GCF_054185185.1 Bradyrhizobium sp. UFLA05-153 | reverse complement strand
CGTAGTTGACGCCATGGGGATCATCGTCCTCGCGGTGTTGATCGTCGGACAGCGATCACGTCGGCGCGCCCGAGGCCCATGGCGGTCCGGATAAAACCAAAAAGGGCCGCCATGGGCTATGCGGTTGCGTCGTCCGTCAGTCATTCTCGTAGCCGTAGACCTCCGGCAGGATGAAGATCGCAGCGAGCAAACCGATCAGCGGGAAGATCGCGACGAACAGCGTGGCGTTCGCCTGCCCGATCGCCGAGAACAGCGCCGGGAACAGGAAGATCGCCAGGAAGGACGGCAGCTTCACGAACATGTAGGCGAAGCCGCTCGCGGTGCCGCGATACTTCGGCTTGGCGACCATGGTCGGGATGGTCATGCAGTTCGAGGCGTCCCAATAATGGCCCCACAGCATGCCGGCGGCCGCAAACGGTAGCAGGATCTTGTTGTCGGTGTAGAGCGCGAAGGCCGCGACCAGCAGCGACACCAGCACGATCGAAAAACCCGCGATCGCAATGCCGCGATGGCCGAGCTTCGGCGTCAGCAACGGCCCGACCCAGCCCGAGAGTCCGGCAAAGCAGAACAGCGCCATCGTCACCAGATTGTTGCCGAGGATGGACGACACGCCGACCATCACGAACAGCACCGGCAGGTAGAACGCGAATGTCGAGAACTCGCTTCCTTGCGCGAAGCAGGCGATCCAGCCATAGATCGTGGCGCGCCAGCGGATCGGGTCCTTCCTGAGGTCCGCAAGGAACGCGCTGGTGCGCACCTTCGGCACCACCACGTCCTGGTCCGGCAGCATAGCGAGATCGTCGTTGAACATCTCGCGCGCGACCTGCTTGGCCTCGCGGAAACGTCCCTTCTGCACCAGCCAGACCGCCGTCTCCGGCACGTCGTGCCGCATGATCAGGATGATCAGCGCGGGCACGGCACCGAGGCCGAGCGTTATGCGCCACAGCATCTCGTGCTGCATGTCGATCAGGAGGAATATCACGATGACACCGATGGTGAGGACTTCACCGACCGCGAACATGAACTGCCAGCGGTTGCCCATGATCTCGCGCTCGCCCTTGGCCATGGATTCCATGATGTAGGTGTAGCCGGTCGAGATGTCGGAGCCGAGTGGCACGCCGAGCAGGAAGCGGATGACGATCAGCCAACCGACGCTGGGCACGAAGGCCTGCGCCAGCGCCAACACGATGAACAAGACCATCGTGACCAGGAACATCACGCGGCGGCCGATCTTGTCGGACAGCCAGCCGCCGAGCAGCGCGCCGATCAGGGCGCCGCCTTGCGTGCCGGCCGCGGCGAGACCGAGCATCAGGGGATCGGGATTGTACTGCTCGCGAATGAAGATCAGCACGAAGGCGATCGAATAGAGGTCCCAGGCCTCGACCAGGATCGAGGCCATCATCAGCCACCCGACCTTATTGCCCTTGGGACTGTAGTTGGTGATGAGGTAGCGGACCGCGGCTTCGCTCGCGGCCTCCTGTGGCATGTGTTGCGCGGCCATCGTTGACATGTTCTGTTTCTCCCTGAGATTTGTTACGTGCCGAGCAGCGGCTCGATGCTGCAATCGAGCAGCCGCGGATCGATCCCCGCCTCCATCCCGACGAAGATCGCATTCATGAAGTCGATCAGCGCGTCGCTGGCTTCGACCGCCGCTTCAACGCGGCGATTGGCGATGGCCTTCAAGATGTCGAGATGGCGATCGATGGTGCCGGACAAGTCGGTCTGCCCCGGCATGTGGCGGTGATGAATGAAGCCGATGCGGCGATAGAGCGTGTGCAGCGGCCGCATCGTGTGCGCGAGGAACGGCTCGCCGCCGGCCTCCAGGATCAGCGCATCGATACGCCGGTCGATGCTGTTGAACTCGTCGAGCGTCAGCTTGGCCCGGCGCTCGCGCAGCACGCGCTCGATATGCAGGGCCTGGTTGCGATGCGACAGGCTGGCGCGATCGGCCGCGAGGCGGATCACGAAGCGTTCCATGTCGCGGCGAAGGCCCAGCAGCATGCGCTCGCGGGCGAGATCAATCGGCGCGACCTGCAAGCCGTGGCGCGGGCGGATGATGATCAGCGTGTCGGCGGCAAGCGTGTTGACGGCATGGTGCACCGGCGTGCGGCCAAAGCCCGTGATGTGCTGCAACTCGAGCATGGTCAGGAACTGACCCGGCCTCAGCTCGCAATTGACGAGCAGATCCTCGATCTTCTGATAGGCCAGCTCGACGAAATTGACGCGGTTGCGCCGGCCGATCGCGCCTTCACTTGCCGCATTGACCAGCTCGAGCGCGCGTTTGCGCCGCACCATGTTGTCCTCCCAATCGACCCCGCCTCGTCCCGGGCCGGATCGCGTCTTGTTTGTGACATGCATAAAACATGTTGTGATATATTACAAGCGGGCGTATGACTGCGGCCAGGCCGCGAGGCATTGGCGGCCCCAAATACAGTCAAAGCAAGAACAACAACACAGGCGCTTGCTGCGCTCTCGACGGGAGGTAATTGCAGTGAAGATCACGTCGATCGAGACGTTGCGCACCGAGGAATTCGCCAATGTGATCTGGGTGCGCGTCCACACCGATGCCGGCGTCATCGGCTTGGGTGAGACCTTCTATGGCGCAGGCGCCGTCGAAGCGCAGATCCACGACACCTTTGCCGGCCGCCTGCTCGGCCGCAATCCCCTGCACATCGAGGCGATCCACCGCGACATGCTCAATCTGCCGATGGCGCAGTCCTCGACCGGCGTCGAGTATCGCGCCGCCTCCGCGATCGACATCGCGCTGTGGGACCTCTTCGGCAAGGTCTGCGGCCAGCCCGTGCACCAGATGCTCGGCGGCCTCTGCCGCGACAAGCAGCGCATCTACAACACCTGCGCCGGCACCAAATATGTGCGCTCGACCAACATCCGCCCGGTCTCGAACTGGAATCTCGGCGAGGTGCAGAGCCCCTATGAGGACCTCGACGCCTTCATGAACCGCGCCGACGCGCTGGCCGAAAGCCTTCTGGAGAGCGGCATCTCGGCCATGAAGATCTGGCCGTTCGACCCGGCGGCACAGGAGAACAACGGCCTTTTCATCACCGCAGCCCAGATGAAGCAGGCGATCGAGCCGTTCGAAAAAATCCGCAAAGCCGTCGGCGACAAGATGGAGATCATGGTCGAGCTCCATTCGCTCTGGAATCTGCCGACCGCAAAACAGATCGCGCGGGCGCTCGAGCCGTACAAGCCGACCTGGTACGAAGACCCGATCCGCATGAACTCGCCGCAGGCGCTTGCCGAATATGCGCGCTCGACCGATGTCTGGGTCTGCGCCAGCGAGACGCTCGGCTCGCGCTTCCCCTACAAGGATATGCTCGACCGCGACGCCATGCATGTGGTGATGGCGGATTTGTGCTGGACCGGCGGCCTTACCGAGGGCCGCAAGATCGCCGCGATGGCGGAGACCTATCATCGCCCCTTTGCACCGCATGATTGCATCGGCCCGGTCGGCTTCATCGCCGCGATCCACATGTCGTTCAGCCAGCCGAACACACTGATCCAGGAATCGGTGCGCGCCTTTTACAAAGGCTGGTACAATGAACTCGTCACCACGATGCCCGTGATCAGGGACGGCTACGTCTTCCCGATGGAAGGTCCCGGTCTTGGCGTCGATCTGCTGCCTGCGGTATTCGACCGGTCCGATCTCACCGTGCGCCGCTCCAACGTTTGAGGATTCTTGGATGAGCTCCACCCTGTTCGATCTCTCCGGCCGGACCGCGCTCGTCACCGGCTCCTCCCGCGGGCTCGGCCGCGCGATTGCGGAAGGCCTGGCCAAGGCCGGCGCCAAGCTGATCATCAACGGCGTCGATCCCAAGCGGGTCGAACAGGCGGTCGGCGAGTTTCGCGCCGCCGGGCACAAGGCCGAAGGCGCCGCCTTCAACGTCACGGACGAACCTGCGATCGTCGCCAGCTTCGAGCGCTTCGACCGCGAGGGGCTCGCGGTCGACATCCTCGTCAACAATGCCGGCATCCAGCACCGCAAGCCGCTGGTCGAGTTCACCACTGACGAATGGCGCAAGGTGATCGAGACCGATCTGACCAGTGCCTTCGTGATCGGCCGCGAGGCCGCCAAGCGGATGATCCCGCGCAAGCGCGGCAAGATCATCAACATCGGATCGCTCGGCAGCGAGCTGGCGCGGCCGACGATTGCGCCCTACACCGCAGCCAAGGGCGGCATCAAGAATCTCACCCGCTCCATGGCGGTGGAATGGGCCCAGCATGGCATCCAGGCCAACGCGATCGGCCCGGGCTACATGCTGACCGACATGAACGAGGCGCTGGTCAACAATGCCGATTTCAACACTTGGCTGATGGGGCGTATCCCGTCAAAACGCTGGGGCAAGCCGGATGAGCTGGTGGGCGCCGCGATCTTCCTCGCCTCCGACGCCTCTACTTACGTCAACGGACAAATCATCTATGTCGATGGCGGCATGATCGCCGCGATGTGATCGCGCCCCGCCACAGAACGAGCTGAAGGAGTGAACCCATGCGCGCCGTCGTCATCCACGCGCCGAAGGATCTGCGGATCGACAGCTTTGCCGATCCCGCGCCCGGCCCCGGTGAAGTCCGTGTGAAGATCGCCAATGGCGGCATCTGCGGCTCCGACCTGCACTATTATCACCATGGCGGCTTCGGCACCGTGCGCATTCAGCAGCCGATGGCGCTTGGGCACGAGATCGCCGGCGTCGTTGCCGCAGTTGGTGAAGGCGTCTCGCGCGTGAAGCCGGGCACGCGTGTCGCGGTCAATCCCAGCAAGCCGTGCGGCCAGTGCCTGCACTGCCAGGAAGGCATGCGCAACCAGTGCCTCGACATGCGCTTCCTCGGCAGCGCCATGCGCTTTCCCCATGTGCAGGGCGGTTTTCGCGAGTTCATGACCGTCGATGCGACGCAGGCCGTGCCGATTGCCGACAAACTGTCATTGGCCGAAGCCGCAGTCGCCGAGCCTCTCGCGGTGTGCCTGCACGCCGGCAAGCAGGCCGGCCCCCTCCTCGGCAAGCGCGTGCTGATCACCGGCTGCGGTCCGATCGGTGCGTTGATGATCCTGGTGTCGCGCTTCGGCGGCGCCGCCGAGATCGTGGTGACGGATGTTGCCGATGCGCCGCTTGCGATCGCAAAGCAACTCGGCGCCACGCACGCCATCAACGTCGCGTCGCACGCCGCGGCGCTTGATCCCTGGCGCGCCGGCAAGGGCGTGTTCGACACCCTCTTTGAAGCCTCGGGCAATCAGGCTGCGCTGCGCACCGCGCTAGACGTGCTGCGGCCAGGCGCGACCATCGTGCAGCTCGGTCTCGGCGGCGAGATGACGCTGCCCATCAATTCCATCGTCGCCAAGGAGCTGCAGCTCCGCGGCACCTTCCGCTTCGATCCGGAGTTCGAGCTGGCGGTGCGACTGATGGGCGAAGGCCTGATCGACGTGAAGCCGATGATCACGGCCACCATGCCGTTCGAGAACGCGGTCGCCGCCTTCGAGCTCGCCAGCGACCGGTCACAGTCGATGAAGGTGCAGCTCACGTTCTGAAACACCGCGCCTACTGGCCCTCGATCAGCTTGTCGCCGACCAGCCGCACCGCGCCGCGATCCCAGGAATAATCGGCGCCCATGCGTAGGCCGCTGTCGCCGCGCGCGAAGACCTGGCCGGTCTTGGTGTCGCGGACCTGGAATCCGATCGTATATTCGGTGCGGCTGACCCGCCGTACCACGCCGATCAGTGACTGGTCCGCCCCGAGCTTCCCGGCGATGTCCGCCTCGCAGCCGCCGCAGTCGCGCAGCGCATGGCGCGTTACCGCCTCCCCGCTCGCGCCGCTGACGTCGACCAGGCGGTAGCGGCCGGATTGCGCGAGGCGGTCGCGCACGCCGTTGGTGACCTCGGCCAGGTGCGCGGTATCGGACTCGCTCAGGCCCGCCATTGGGGCAGCCGTGGTGTCCTCGAGCTCGAAAGCGAACACCGCAAGCGCGATCGGCGCAGGTCGCGCAAGTGCTTCAATCACCTCGCGGGAGACGAAGGCCTCGGCGCGGTTCCAGGCTTCGTCGTTGTCGCCGCGGAAAGTGTAGAGCTTCTCGAACAGGACCTTGTTGGCGCCGACGTCGATCACCGCCACCCTCGCCCACTGCACCAGCGTGCTCGTCTTCTGGACGCCGCCGACGACCTTGAATTTTGCATCGGCTTGTCCAGCGGGGGTGAGCTGATAGCGCTTGTCCGCCTCGACATCCCGCCGCAGCGCGACCATGAACGCGTTGAGCCGCTTCTCGTGGGCGGCGGTCTGGTCGACCGGCTCGCCCGACGTATCGAGATAGCCGAAATCCTCGATTGTCACGCCGACCGGCGCTGCCGCGGCCGCCTCGGTGCCCGCACCTGCTGATCGGACATCCAGGAGCACAGCGACAAGAGCAGAGAGGATCAACCGGGAGAGGTGCATGAGCGGGCCTCGTGCGACGCAGCGGACACGCAATGCTAGGCCGGCGCCTCAGACCATGCAGCAGTGCCCGTCCCGGCCAATGCCGGGAAAATTTCACGACGTTGCATTGCGGTAACGCGTAGCGCTTTCCGCCGCTGGCGTTCTGCCGTTTAATGCGGACGCGACAATACCGTCCGCGCCAGGTGCCCGCCGATGTGGAACCGCCCGAGGTTCGATCTCAAGGTCCGTCTGACGTTGCGCGTGGCCGCCGTATCGGCCGCCTGCTTCGCCGCGATCTCCGCCTATTTCCTCGTCACGGCCGACCGCGCGGTGCATGCGCGCATCGACGGAATCGCCGCCATCGTGGCGAAGACGCTGGAGCTGCAACAGGGCAAGACCCAGTGGGTGAACAGCCCGCGCTCTGACTTTCCGAACCTTGACCCCGTCTCGGCCTTCGTGATGACGCCCGGCCTGTGCCTTGGATTCCGTGGAGCAAATGGCGAGATGCTCCAGCGGTTCTGTAGCGGCGCGCCGAATCCGGCGAGCGTGCCACCGCAAGCGTTCGCGGCTTTCTATCGCGGCCTGTTCGATCCCGGCCGCGAAGCGGTCCGGCCTGTGATCGCGCGCGGAACCAAGCTCGGCGACGGCGTGGTCTGGTTTGATCCGGCCGTGCAGACCGCGGAGGCCTGGCACGAGGCCGGCCGCCTGATGACCGTGCTTGCGATCACGCTGCCGCTGCTCTGCGCCCTGGTCTACGCAGCACTGGCGCGCGCACTGCGTCCGACCCAGGTCGTTCGCGCCGGCCTCGAACGCATTGCCGCCAATGACCTTACCGCACGGCTGCCGCCCTTCGACCTCGCGGAGCTGTCCGCCATCCGCGACGTCTTCAATCATCTCGCCGCGAGTCTTGACACAGCGCTGTCCGAGCGCAGCGAACTGACGCGCAGGCTGATCGCGCTCCAGGACGAGGAGCGCCGCCATCTCGCGCGCGAGCTCCACGACGAGTTCGGCCAGTCGCTCGCCGCAATCCGCGCGCTCGCCGCGTCCGCCCACCAGACCGCAGCACAGGACTGCCCCGCGTTGCTGGGAGAATGCGACAGCATTGCGCGAACCGCGACCGGCATGATGGAGACGCTGCGCGGCGCGTTGTTCCGCCTTCGGCCGCCCGATGTCGACGAGCTCGGCCTCGTCGCGAGCCTCGAAGGCCTGGTGGCGGGGTGGAACGGCCGCAGCCACGGCCAGACGCGCTTCGATATCCGCTTCGAGGGCGCCTTCGAGAACCTGCCCACTTCCATCAGCGCCAATCTCTACCGCATCGTGCAGGAGGCGCTCACCAACGCGGCCAAGCACGCCGGCGCTACGAAGGTCAGCCTGCATCTGGCGATGGTCGCAAACGAGATCGCGCTCGCGATCGACGACGACGGCCGGCCGAACGATGCCGCCGTCAAATCCGGCATGGGCCTGCTCGGCATGCGCGAGCGCGTCGCGGCGATGCGCGGCCGGCTCAGCTTCACGGCCGGACCGGACGGCGGCTCCGCCTTGCGCGTCGTGATTCCGGTCAGCCCTGCCGACGGGCAGCTCGACGCTTTGGAGGATGCGGCATGAGCGAGGCGGGCTGGGCCATCATGCTGGTCGACGACCACGCCGTCGTCCGCGAGGGCTATCGCTCCGTCCTGCAGAAGCAGCCGGGACTGCGCGTCGTCGCCGAGGCCTCGGACGGCGCGGAAGCCTACCGGCTGTTCAAGGAGTGCGCGCCTGACCTGATCATCATGGATCTGAGCATGCCCGGCATCGGCGGTCTTGAAGCGATCCGGCGGATCAGGCAGTGGGACAAGGGCGCAAAAATCCTCGTCTTCACCATGCATCAGAACGCCGGCTTCGCCGTGCAGGCGATCCGCGCCGGCGCAAGGGGCTATGTCACCAAGACCAGCCCGCCGGAGACGCTGGTGCGCGCGGTGATGGACGTGCTTGCGGGGCGGGTCGCCATCAGCCCCGACATCGACCACGAGCTCGCGCTGAGCCGGCTCGCCGGCGAGAGCTCGGCGACCGACGTCCTCACGGCGCGCGAATTCGAGGTGCTAAGGCTCCTGCTTGCCGAACGCTCCACCGAGGAGATCGCCGAGACCCTCCACGTCAGTCCCAAGACGGTCGCGAACCTGCACTCCCTGATCAAGGGCAAGCTCGGCGTCGAGTCGGATATCGAGCTCGTCAGGCTCGCGCTGCGCCAGGGCATATTGACCCAGGTCGATCTCGGCGACGCCTGAAGGGCAGCAGCTCAAACGAGGTAGCGCGTCAGATAGCCTTCCATCGCATAGAGCGCGCACAGCGCGAGGCTCGACCACACCGCCGCGCTGAAATAGAGCGCCATCCAGGCAAGCTCCCCCTTCCAATGCGCGACGTCATGCGTCACGACCCAGCGCGTGGCGACGTCATGAAGACCTTCGAGCAGGCCGAGCAGCCTGCCGCCCTCGGGATGCCCTGCCCGCCATCGGCTCAGATACATCGGCACGTCGACGGTGACGAGGAAGGCGAGATAGCAGGCGATCCCGACGATGCCGGCAATGAGGGCCCAGCGCACCGGCCCCTGGAATTCGGGCAGCAACCGGCACAGCGCTATCCCGACCAGGAAGAAGACCACCGCCCACAGCGAATTCTCTATGGCGTTGTAGAGGTAGTTGGTGGTCAGGACCGCATACCAGGAAAAGCATTCGGCGATGATGATCACGGGCACGATCACGAGTGCGATGTTCGCGGTGGTCTGCGCCCCCGCCATGCCGCCGAGCTGGGCGAGGACGATCGCCCATTGCGCGGCGAAGCAGAGCTCAGCGGCGGTTGCGACCGAGCGGCCGACGAACACGCTCGACAGCCAGGTGTCGAACAGGCAGATCCGCTGCACGTCGGCGCGCGGCAGGAACGAGCGGAACGCACAGCCGAACACGTAGCCGGCGCAGAGTAGCAGCATGAGTCCGATTCCCGACACGCTGGCGAACCCACCCGTCGGGACCTGGTAGAATTCGCGGTACAGCATGAACCATACGAGGATGTTGACGTTGCTGACCAGCGTCAGCGAACCCCACCACCAGGCCAGGGGATTTGACCTCGCCTGCAACATCAACCGCATCGACCGCTCCGCGTGTAACCGAACCGACACCCAACCGTAGCAATTCTGTCACAAATAACCAGTCGGTCGCGACAAAAATGCGTGTGCCTGATTCGATTCGGGCCGGGCGCGAGCCCGGCCCGCGCGATCGGTGGATTGCGAGTGCGATCAACCCTTTAGGGCCGCTACATGGGCGGCAAGCTTGTCCAGCGTCTGGTAGCCGAGCTCGACGGCGCCGAAGCCGATCACGGTCTCGCGCTGCGCGGCCGTCGGGTGCAGTTGCCGCAGCGTCAGCACGGTCTTGTCGCCGTGGGCGTCGAAGGTGACCGTCATGCGGAACATGCCGGGATCCTCATCCTTGTCCGAGCCGTGATCGACCTCGATCAGCCGCGGCTTGTCGATGCGCAGGAAGCGCATGCGGTTCGGATAGACCGTGCCGTCAGGCCCGATCATGTCGAAGCGCCAGACCCCGCCGACGCGAACGTCGATCTCCTTGGTCTCGATCCGGAAGCCGGACGGCCCGAACCATTGCGGCAGATGCTTCGGGTCGGACCACGCCTCGAAGACCAGCTCGCGCGGCGCGTCGATCACGCGCGACAGCACGATCTCGCGATCGAGCGACCATTGCGACAAAGCGGGGTTGGCAGAACTCGTCATCACTCGGCACCTTTCCGTTTGGTTGTTCGGGACGGCCGCTTGGCAACCGCCCTCTCCTTCTCTTTCTTCAGCTTCATCACGTAAGCCTCGAACCGGTCGAGGCGCGCCTCCCAGATCGCCCGCTGCTGCTGGAGCCAATCCTCCGCGCCCGCCATCGCCTCCGGACACAGCCGGCAGGTGCGCACGCGCCCGGATTTTTCGGACTCGACGAGGCCGCTCTCCTCGAGCACGCGGATGTGCTTCATGAAGCTCGGCAGCGCCATCGCGAAGGGATCGGCGAGCTCGCCGACCGACGCCTCGCCGGCGCACAGCCGCATCACGATCGCCCTGCGCGTCGGATCGGACAGCGCGCCGAAAACCTGGTCGAGTCGGGATTGTTGGTTAGCCATGTAGCTAACTATAGACGGGGCGCTGAGCGCCGTCAATGATTGTTAGCCGTCCAGCTTAGTTTCTTTCCTCCGCGGGCGGAACCGTCCCCGCGCAATCGTGAATTGGGACGCGCGACATTTGCCGATAAGTGTGAAACGGGGGCGATTCGAATTGATCATCAGACTGCGTGCACCCGCTTGTTCCCTCACCGCGCCCTGCCATCAGCCGGCGCTGCCTTGCCAAGGCCGCGCTGCTGCCGCTCGCACTTGGTTTCGCCCGTCCTGCTCACGCGGACTCCGACATGATCCCGATGTTGCGGGACATCGTGGCGACAGAGCTCGCGCCGACAGCAACGTCGGATTATCCCGGTGGCCTTGCCGCCGCGCTCTATGCGGGTCGTCACGTCGACTTCTTCAACTACGGCTTCGCCGACGACGCCACCAGGATTCCGGTCACGTCGGACACGCTGTTCAACCTCGCCTCCTTGCGAAAGACCTTTGAGGCAACGCTAGTTGCGCTCGGGACACGCCGCGGCGAATTGCGGCTCGACGAGCGCGTGGCGGCGTACCTGCCCGAACTCGACGGCGACTACATCCGCCGCGTCACGATCGGCGAGCTCGTCACGCATACGTCCGGCCTGCTGCTGCCGACGGATCATCCGCCCTGGCCGAACGAGTCGTTCGACCTCACGCAGTTCCTCGACATGCTCAACGCCTTCGCGCCGCCACAGGGCGTCGAGCCCGGCAGGCAGCGCATCTACACCCATGCGGGCTATGTGCTGCTCCAGCTCGTGCTCGAGCGCCGCTATCGCACGCAGATCCGCGAGCTGATCACGAGCCGCATCCTGAAGCCGCTCGGCATGAGCTCGACATTCGTCCCGGAGCGCGCGCCTGACCACCGCGCAATGCTGAGTGATGCGCAGATGGCGCGCGCCGTGCAGGGCTATTCCGATGAGGGCACGCCGATCGGGCCGCCCGGCAATCAACAGAGCTATTTCGACTTTCCGGGCACCGGCCAGATGTTTTCGTCGGCGCGCGACCTGTCGATCTTCGTCGCGGCCTGCGCGGACGGCAGGTCGATCGAGCCCGAGCTGCGCGAGGCGATCCGGATGACGCAGCACGAGAGTTTTCGCGTCGACGAGAAGTTCGGCCAGGCCATGGCCTGGGAGACCGTGCATCTCGACGGCGTGACGGTCCTCGACAAGCCGGGCGGCCTCAACAACGCCTCGGGCTATATCGGCCTCGTGCCCGCGCGCCGGCTCGGCATCGTCCTGCTCGCCAATCGCGGCGAATATCCGCACGAGATCGCGCGCTACAGGATCCTGCCGGCGCTGGCGCGGTTGGTCGCGCAGCGATGACGCGACGCCGATCAAAATGAAAGCCCCGGCCGAGCCGGGGCTTTCGCGATCAGGCGCGGCAGCAGGATCAGATCAGCCGCCAAACTTGTAGTTCACACCGACGCGGACGATGTTCGATTTGAGATCGACCGAATGCGTGTACACACTGGAGGGGTACGAGCCAAAGGTTACACTTGTGAGATTCGTGCTGGTCGTCGCGGCGCGGCCGAGATCGACGTAAAGATATTCCGCTTTCAACGACCAGCCATTGCCGACCGCATACTCGCCGCCGACGCCGGCGGTCCAGCCGACACGGGTGTCGCGGATCGTCCCAGACTCGGCCGCACCACCGAAGTACGTATCGGTGAAAGTGAAATTGCCCTTCACGTCGGCGATCGCGGCGCCGCCAGTGGCATAGATCAGCCAACTCGGTGTAGCGAGGAAGCCGATGCGGCCGCGGATGGTGGCCAGCCAATCAGCCGAGACCGAGGAGTTGACTGTGAAGCTGCTAAAGGTGCAGCAGGGATACACCGCCGAGCCAGCCGCACTGCCCTTGAAACCAAAATAGTTGATGTCGCCTTCGAGGCCGAACACGGCGTTGCTGACCTGCCAGTTGTAGCCGGCGGTGAAACCGCCGGTCACGCTCGAGCTGTTGATGTGCTGGGCACCAACGGCCGCGATGGCAGTAACGCTGCTGGGGGCGAAGTAGCCGATCGGCGAGTAAATCGTCGAGGTGGTCGGATCCGCACTACCCCATTGGCCGCCCACATTGCCGCCAACGTAGAAGCCCGTCCAGTTGTAGGCGGGCGCCATCACGGGCGCCTTGGTGTAGCTCGGCCCGAGATCCGCCGCGAACGCGGACGCGGTGCCAAACAGAGCCAGCGAAACCGCCAGGGCAATTCTCTTCATTCCAATCTCCAACCCCTTCACGCGAGCGGCCTCGCGTCTCAAAGCATGCCGCCGACGTGTCCGGCGCAACATCGGGAATAATCTCCGCGCGCGTTGCCGTCTTGTTCTGCAGCGAACTTCGATTGGACTACAGCGAAATCAGTGGACCATTGCGCAATGGTTGTTGCCGATTTGGCACACTCCAGTGCCGCATACACCAATCGCACCAAGCCGGTAACGACAATCCGTCGCGCTCAGCCAGACATCGCTTTCGGGTTCGAATTGGCTTGAGGCGCACTCAGCCTCACACCGACCGAGTCAGCCCGCCGTCGACGCGGATGTTCTGCCCGGTGATGTAGGCGGCGCCATCGGAGGCGAGGAACGAGATCGTCGCGGCGATCTCCTCGACCTTGCCATAGCGCTGCATCGGCACGCTGTCGCGGCGCGCGTCCGTCGCCGGCAGGCTGTCGATCCAGCCCGGCAGCACGTTGTTCATGCGGATGTTGTCGGCGGCATAGGTGTCGGTGAAGATCTTCGTGAAGGCAGCAAGGCCGGCGCGGAGCACCGCCGAGGTCGGAAACATCGCGCTCGGCTCGAACGCCCAGGCGGTCGAGATGTTGATGATCGCACCTTGCTTTTGCGCCTGCATGATCGGCGTGACCAGCCGCGTCGGGCGGATGACGTTCAAGAGGTAAGTGTCCATGCCGGTGTGCCACTGTTCGTCCGTGATCTCGACGATCGGCGCGCGCGGCCCGTGGCCGGCGCTGTTGACGAGCACGTCGATGCGACCCCACTTCGCCATGGCGCCATCGACCAGGCGCTTGAGATCGTCGTTGGACCTGTTCGAGCCGGTGATGCCGAGCCCGCCGAGTTCGTTGGCAAGCGCCTCGCCCTTGCCGGAGGAGGACAGGATCGCGACTCGAAACCCGTCGGCAGCAAGCCGCCGTGCGGCGCCCGCCCCCATGCCACTGCCGCCTGCGGTGACGAGTGCGACTTTCTCTGCTGCCATGTTGATCCCCGGCTGTTGTCACGATTTGGCGGCAGGTTTATGCGCCGCCCGACCGGACGTATAGTCCGATCACGAGGTCCTGCACACGATGATTGACCATGAGTGATCTGCAAATCCGCGCCATGCGCGGCGACGACATTGCGCTCGCCGTCGAGTGGGCGGCGGCCGAAGGCTGGAATCCGGGGCTTTCGGATGCCGCCTGCTTCGCCGTCGTCGACGCTGCCGGCTTTCTCATCGGCGAAATCGACCGCACACCGGTCGCCACCATCTCCTGCGTCAATTACGACGACCGCTTCGCCTTCCTCGGCTTCTACATCGTACGAAGCGATCTGCGCGGTCGCGGCTATGGCTTGCGCATCTGGAACGCGGCGATTGCGCATGCGGGCGCGCGCGTGATCGGGCTCGACGGCGTCGTCGCGCAGCAGGACAATTACAGAAAGTCCGGCTTTGCTCTCGCCTACGCCAATATCCGCTATGGCGGGATCGTCGCGGCGCCGGCGCAGCCCTCCGACATCGTCGCGCTCGATGGGATTCCGCTGGCACTGATCGAAGCGGATGACGCCACCGTCTTCCCGGCCTCGCGCAGCACCTTCCTGCGCGCCTGGATAGGCGCACCCGGCCATATCGGCCGCGCACTGATGCGTGAAGGAAAGCTCGCCGGGTGGGGCGTGATCCGCTCCTGCCGTCACGGCCACAAGATCGGGCCGCTGGTCGCCGACGACCGCGCCGGCGCGGAAATCATCATGCAGGCCCTGCTCGCCGCTGCCGGCGGCGGCGAGGTTTTTCTCGACGTCCCCAGCGTCAATCCGGAGGCGATTGCGCTTGCGGAAAGTTTTGGCCTTGCGCCGACCTTCGAGACGGCGCGCATGTACACCAGCCCGATCCCGCCGCTGCAGCTCGACCGGGTCTTCGGCGTGACCAGCTTTGAGCTCGGCTAGTGGTTGGCCCGCGCGTTCGGTGGCGAAGACGGCGCGCTCAGTAGCAGCGCATGATGTTGACAGTCTGCTCGCCGCCGCGGCCGGGCACTGTCACCGTCTCCGACGGGCAGCTCGGCACGTAGGGCCGATCCGACGGCGCGACGTTCGGCGGAAAACGATGTGCCCAGTCCCAAGGCACGTCATAGGTATATGTGTAGCGGACGTCATTGGAGAGTTGCGGCTGGACCATCATCTCGGCGGCATAGGAGTCGCTCGTGGGAGGCTCGTAGTAGAAGCCGCCGCCGCCCGGCCAGGAAACAAACGAATTCCGGCGATGGAACCGCGCCAATGGTGCGATCCGCGGATGGACGGCGGCCGGTGCTCCGACCACGCCACGGGGCGCGGCGCCGCCCGATCTCGCAAAACTGTTGCTGGTGGCAAGAAGCAGCGCGGCTGCGCTCAGCGAGGCGAGTAACGCCCCATATGATCTATACGTCATGATACGCACCAACTCGTTTGGCCTGCGATGCTGCTCTCCGCCAGCACGCTAGGCCCTGCCGTCGCCCCCCCGCAAACGTATAATTAATTGTTGGTTAAGGCACGGGATTAACGGTTCCGCGCCCCCACCAGTGATCCTGACGGTGACGACTCGCACCCACGGGCCGATCATCGGTCGCACAAGTTTCGGAACGACTACACGACCGATATCAGGTCGCCAGTTCCGTTGCACCTCTCAAGACGGGTTTCGCGGACGACGTTTCGTATTCCACGAATTTCAGATGGTGCCCATCATTTGCGGTCAACATGCGGGAACCCGGTCCGCGCACCACGCTCTCCCTACGGTGATACCCATTCCCGTTTTGCAATTTGTTTCTGACGACTTATCTGCTTCAACGTGTTTACACGTTAATTGCGAAAATGCTCCGAGCAGAAAAATCAGACTCGCGAGAGCAGTGTTGAGTCTTTGGTTTTATTGCGATGAAGGCGTTTGGATGAAGGCGTTTGGATGTGACTTGGAAGCCAACGTCCGTCGAGAGAGCAGATACGAACATGTGCTAGAGCCACCGTTCGAAACCGCTCGGAGGTGTGGCAGGCGCCTCACGGGGAGTCACTTGCAGTGACAATCCCTAGCGGAATGGACAACCGCCTTCTGAGAATATTGCCGCGAGCCGACTTTGATCTGCTCGCGCCCGAGCTCGAGAAGGTGGCGCTCAACCAGGACGCAGTCCTCTCGCAAGCGGGCGAGCGGATGGAGCATGTCTTCTTCCCTAATAGCGGCGCGATTTCCCTCATGATCGAGATGGCAAACGGACAGACCGTTGCCACCGCGTCAATCGGCCGCGAAGGTGCAATCGGCATACTCTCCGTGTTCGGAGCGTCGCTTTCGGTGATAACGGCCACCGTTCGTATGGCGGGAACCGCCTCGCGGATTCCGGCAGCGCGATTTCATGCGGCCTTTAGCCGGAGTCCCGCGATCCGGCAGGCGGTCCAGGTTCATATCACGTCGTTACTGACGCAGTTTCAACTTGGCGTAGCCTGCAATGCGCTGCATCCGGTCGGAGCCCGGATGGCCCGCTGGCTGCTGCAACTGCGCGACTGCACCGACAGCGACGTCCTCCCGCTCACTCAGGAGGCGCTGTCGCAGATGCTCGGTGTGCGACGAACCACAGTCACGCTCCTGATGCGCAATCTGCGCGAGTCCGGAGCGATTCGATCCGATCGACGGGGCAAAATCGAGGTTGATCGACCGCGGCTCGCCGCCGCCGCATGCGAATGCCACGCCAGCATGCGTCGCCAGATCGCAGAGATCTTCTCGGCGAGCGCGCCCCGGTCTCGCGCGTGGGCCATGCCGGCCAGCGTAAGGGATGACCGGGACAAGGCTGTTTGAGCGTTGTCCGGGCGACACGCTAAAGCGCGATGAGATCGGCATGAATTGTCATCGCGCCTTAGGTTGTTCCGGATCGTGCTTCAGCACCTCGATTCGGATTTCCCAGCGTCGACTATCTTGTGTCGGTCTGATGAGGCGCAAATTTGGATTGCGTCTCCAGCTTGCCGAGCTCGTGCAGGACCTTTGCCACCTCTCGCAATTCATTGCGCGCAGGGCCCGGCTTCAGCCGTCGCGCTTCGACGAGAAAATCCTTTGCTTGCAGCAGCAACGTGGACACTTCACCGGAAATCTTCTTCTTCGCCATCGTGGGCCCCTATCAAAATCATCGATGACAGCGTGATCAGGCCTAGAGACCCGTGCCGCGACGCCGCACACGGAGTGCCGGCTCGTCGACCCAAGCTTCCTGTGCGAACCAGGCGTGATCGACGGAGCAGATCGGACAGCGCGTGCGTCCGAAAAATACCGCGCTACACCGAAAGCGCTCGCGATCCGTTGCGATTCCGGTCGGAATCGCGCGTCCGGTTTGCGGGCATTTGACCATGAGCATACCCATCTCTTCCTCCTCCTCGGAATCGACCTCACTATTGTTGGAGCAGGAACCGGCCGGTTGGATTGCGCCTCTTATGTCGGTGCGTTGAGTTGGGGGGCATCGCGCACCTGGCCATCGTCTGATCGAGCATGGTGTGGGGCCATGCCAGTGGCGGGGCTTCTTCCAACCGGCCGTATTGCCCTCCTCTCCGAACGGCGGACGTTCAACCGGCCTTCTGGAAAACTTTGGCGACCTGCTGTCTGATCGGCTCGCCCGATTGCGTTGCAAGTCTCTGCGTAAGCTCCCACAATTGCCTGTTCTGGGCCGAGGCAGCATCAAAAGCCCTGCGCGCTTCCGCCGCCGACGTGGCGAAAACGTCGGTCATCGACTTGCTGCTCGCCATACGCGAAAAGTAATCGATCGCGGAGCTTGCGTTCGCATTCGAAATCTCGATGACCTTGAGCCCGTATTCGGTCGCAGTCTTGGCACTGTTCGAATAGGTCTCGCGAAGCGCTTCGGTCATCTCCTGCGAAACTGTCTTGATCTTCTCGCAACCCTCCTGCGTGCGGGCGGCTCGCTGCTCGGCAAGCTGCTCGAACAGGGGCCAACCGACGTTCGGAAGCCCGAACGCGGACAGTCCGAAACCATTTGAACCATTTGCTGCTTTCACTTCGGCTTTCGTTTCACTTTCACTCACAGCGCCTACCCTCTACTCAAGCAAAATCATTTCTCACGACGCATGAATTGCGCCGCAAGCGCCCACGGAAACGGGAGCGCCCGTTTTCCGTATCGATCAGCCATATTGATGAGCTTCACATCCAGCCCGCACGTCGAATATGCATGACGAAGGCGAGGCCGTCCGTTCGATTTGCGACTCTCGCTTGGATTTTTTTCGCGAATGTCAATACAAACTCTAGTATGTCGGAGAGGTGACGCGGTGCAAAGTGGGGATATCGTGCGCGACGACTGGCGGAACTCGCGCGGTGCCCCCAACGAAGTCGAAACGGGGCGAGCCCGGAAAGACCGCAGCAACGTGGTATCGCGGTAGTTGGGTTTTGCGCGCGACCAGTTGGCCCAGCCCGCCCCTGCCGCTGCCCGACGGACAAATCACGGCGGAGGCGGGTCAATTCGCGCCACTCATATCGATCGACGAAATTCGGAATTATCGTATCTTCGCCCCGCCTCCGTCGTCGCGAGCGCAGCGAAACAATCCAGACTGTCAGCGCGGTGGGATTCTGGATTGCTTCATCGCAAGAGCTCCTCGCGACGACGGCGTTGAGACAGCCGGGGTGACTCGCTGGCTTGGCGATGGCGGGGGACGACACCGAGCGGCCCTTCCCCATCATCCTTGCACAAACACTCCCCTTGTAACAAAACCGTCACACAGCAAAACTAAACGAAGGCGGCGGCCGCGATCGGCCGCAAGCTGCCTCACCGCTGGGAGAGATTTCGATGCGCCGCTCAATCGTGTTGCTGTCCGCCGGATTGACCATGCTGTCCACCGGACTTGCGTCTGCGCAGAACAACACGCCCCGTAACCTGATCCTTTTCATCCCGGACGGCCTGCGCGCGCTGAAGGTCACCCCTGAGACCGCGCCGGCGATGGCCGCTGTCCGCGACAAGGGCGTCAATTTCAAGAACTCGCATTCGCTGTTCCCGACCTTCACCATGGCGAACGGCTCGGCGATGTCGACCGGACACTATCTCGGCTGTCTCTTATACACATGATGTGTATAAGAGACAGATCCTGAAGATGGCTCGCGACAAGGGTCTTTCCACCGCGGCGATCGGCAAGCTCGGCCCGACCTACCAGTTCGACCACACCGATCATCCGGAAAAGGCCGGTCAGCACTCGATCGTGATTGACGATGCGACCGGCGGCAAGGCTGGCGTGGCGCTGTCAGACGAGATGAAGGAGGCGCTGACCAAGGCCGGCCTGCCCCTCACCGCCCCCTCGCGCGGCGACAATTCCAAGGCGGGCGACGCCAAGACGCCGGGCACCACGGTCGCCAACGTCGCGCAGCAGGCCTATTTCGCCGATGTCGCGGCCAAGGTCGTGCTGCCGATGTTCAAGGCGCGCAACAAGCCGTTCGTCCTGGTGTTCTGGTCACGCGATCCCGACGGCAGCCAGCACAACACCGGCGACAGCCTGAACCAGATCATGCCGGGCATCAACGGGCCGACCTCGATGGCCGGCATCAAGAACGCCGACGACAATCTCGCCCAGTTGCGCAAGGCGCTGGACGAGCTCGGCCTTGCGGCAAACACCAACATCATCGTGTCCGCAGACCACGGCTTCTCCACGATCTCCAAGGAAAGCAAGACCAGCCCCTCGGCCAAGGTCAGCTATGACGACACGCCGAAGGACTTCCTGCCGATGGGCTTCCTGGCGCTCGACCTCGCCAAGGCGCTGGACCTGCCGTTGTTCGATCCGAACGACAAGAACGCCGCCATCACCGGCAACGCGCATCCAAAGGCCGGCAACGGCGTGCTCGGCAAGGATCCGGTCAAGCCCGATCTCGTCGTCGCGACCAATGGCGGATCGGACCTGATCTACCTGCCGAACAAGGACAAGAAGCTGGCGGCAAAGACGATCAAGGCGCTGCTCGATCAGGACTACGTCTCCGGCCTGTTCGTCGACGACTCCCTCGGCCGCTTCCCCGGCACGCTGCCGCTCTCGCTCATCAACCTGCGCGGCAAGGCGGCGACGCCGACGCCGGCGATCGTCGTCAACTTCCGCTCCTATGCCAGCAATTGCGGCGAGGCGCCGACCAACTGCTCGGTGCAGGTCGCCGACACCGTGCTGCGCCAGGGCCAGGGCATGCACGGCAGCTTCAGCCGAGGCGACACCATGAACTTCATGGCGGCGATCGGTCCTGACTTCAAGACGGGCTATGTGGACCAGCTGCCCGTCAGCAATGCCGACGTCGGAGTGACAGCGGCCAAGATCATGGGGCTGCGTACCTCACAGAACGGTGGCCTCATCGGCCGTGTGATGTCGGAAGCCTTGCCGAACGGCATCGTGCCGAAGGGATATGTCGGCGACGTCAAGTCGAAGCCGGCCGAGAACGGCCTGCGCACCGTCCTCAACTTCCAGCGCGTCGAGAGCCAGCGCTATTTCGACGCGGCCGGCTTCCCGGGCCGCACGCTCGGCCTCGAGCCCGAGAGTGGCAAACAAAAAACGGCGGGGAAATAACCCCGCCGTCCCGAAAGGCGCATCATGAGATGCGCGAAGTCACATGCCAATGTCGAACACGTTCGGCAATTGGCCCGCCAGCGGCAGCGCGGTGGCACCCAGGAAGGTTGCCACCATCGCCATCAGGCGACGGTTGCCCTGGCGCTTGCCGCGCATCTGGCCGGCAATCCATTCCAGCATGTCGCGGTTGACGCGCGAGGCGTAGCCAGGCGCCCAGCTCTCGATCTCCGTCTCGGGCGACAGCGCAACGCTGCGCGGCGGCACCGGCAGGCCGGAGGCGCTCGCTGCGTGATGCGCGACGGCTTTCGCCAGGAGGTCGTCGAACCGGCCAGCATCGGTGCGCTCGGTCGCGGCCTCGTTGATCTCGAACAGCGCCTCGGCTTCGGCGCGGCTGACGGGCTGGTCGTTGACGGCGCCAGCCGTCAGGATGCGCGCGCACCAGGCGGCGTCGTCGGCATCGAGCGAGCGGGAGAAATGTACCCGGCCCTTGGTGGTGGGGCCTTCGCCGGTGATCACGCCGTCGCGCACGATGCTGAGTGCATGGGCCGCGGTATCACGGCAGGACGGTTCGAGGAACGGCGACTCAACAGACTTGGACTCAGGGGACTTGGACTCAAGGGACTTGGGCTCAACAGACTTGGCAGCGGCAGACATAGTTCACTTCCAGAATTCTTCCGATCGACCAGCATTTCCATGCTGGGCCTGAACGAGTGGTTAACGATTCGATATGGGGATCGCGACTTTTCTAAATGGTTGCCGATTGGTCGCCGTCAGGACCGTTTCGGTTCTATCCGACGTCGGGCGGCGTGGTGCGGGTCATAAAAGGCAATCCAGCCCTTTTCCCGCCGGTGGGGATATTTCGCCGCAGCGGCGCGTGCGGCAAGAAGGTGCTAGAAGATCGGCGTCTTGAGAGAATGATTTCACATTTTACTTGAACGGGTTCACTTCGGACCTTCCCCGACTTATACTCTATCAAACGCCCACAGAGCGAATTCATCATTAACTTCAATAAGATGAGGTAGAACCATGCCACTTCCGATCGGCGCCACCGCCCCCGACTTCGAAGCCGAGACCACCGAGGGGAAAATTAAATTCCACGACTGGATCGGCAACAGCTGGGCCCTCCTGTTCTCGCATCCCAAGGATTTTACCCCGGTCTGCACCACCGAGCTCGGCGCCCTCGCCAAGCTGAAGCCCGAATTCGACAAGCGCGGCGTCAAGCTGATCGGCCTGTCGGTCGATCCGATCGACCGCCATTCCAAATGGGCCGAGGACATCAAGGAAACGCAGGGTGCCGCCCCGAACTATCCGCTGATCGGCGACACCGACTTCAACGTCTCAAAACTCTACGAGATGCTGCCGGCCTCGACCTCCGGTGATCCCCTCACCCGGACCCCTGCCGACAACCAGACCGTCCGCAACGTCTTCGTCATCGGCCCGGACAAGAAGATCAAGCTGGTGCTGGTCTATCCGATGACCACGGGGCGGAACTTCCAGGAAATCCTGCGCGCGATCGACTCGCTCCAGCTCACTGCCAAGCATCGCGTCGCCACGCCGGCTGACTGGAAGCACGGCGAAGACGTCATCATCGCGGGCTCGGTCTCCAACGATGAGGCCAAGACGATCTATCCGCAGGGCTGGAAGGAACCGAAGCCCTACATCCGGATCGTGCCGCAGCCGAAGTGACGGCCCTACCCGGTCGTACGGTCCGCCACCAAGAGACCCGCGGTCGATGAGACCGCGGTCACCGCTGCACCCCAGCCGATGTCGACCAGCGCGACCGGCCAGCTCCAGGCCTTAAGCAGCGCCAGCGCCGTCAGGTCGAAGGTCGCGTAGCAGAACAGCCCGAACAGAGCGCCATAGAGCAGCGTCGATTGCCAGGTCGCATCCTTCGATCCGCTGACGAACACCAGCACGCCGACGACATAGAGAAGGTAGAACAGCGCCGCCGGCACAGGCTTCAGCTCGCCCAGCATCTCGCCGACCTCTTCGACGAAGAAGCTGTTCGCGATCAGGCCCAGGAACAGGAAATCCAGGCCCATCAGGACGACCAACGTCGCAAGGTACAGCACGATCGCGCGGTTCACGTCAGCCTCCCCGTCCGGACGCCACATGATGCCGCAAGCTACGACGTGGCAGGCCGGATGGTTTCAGCCCGCCGCGCCGATCAGGCCGCGCGCACGCGGTCAAGAAATCTCTCGACCTCTGCCTTCAGATTGAGGCTCTCGCCCGACAGCGCCTGAGCCGAGGCGAACATCCGGCTCGAGGTCTCGCCGGTCTCGTTCGCGCCCTTGGCCGCGTGACGGACATTGGCCGCAACGTCAGCCGTGCCGCTCGCCGCGGCCCGGACACTGCCGGCGATGTTGTGGGTGGCGCTCCTCTGCTGCTCGACCGCCGCAGAGATTGACGTGGCGATGCCGCTGATGCGCTCGATGGTCTGGCCGATCGCCTTGATGGCGACGACCGACTCTTCGGTCGCGAGCTGCATGCTGGCGATCTGGCTGGAGATCTCGTCGGTTGCCTTGGCGGTCTGTCCGGCGAGCGTCTTGACCTCCTGGGCCACCACCGCAAAGCCGCGTCCCGCATCGCCTGCGCGCGCTGCCTCGATGGTGGCATTGAGCGCCAGCAGATTGGTCTGTTCGGCGATCGATGTGATCAGCTTGACCACGTCGCCGATGCGGGCGCCGGCTTCCGAAAGCTGCGCGATGCGCTGGTCGGTAGCCTCCGCCTGCCGCACCGCCTCGGCGGAGATCTCGTTCGACTCCTGCACCCTGCGGGTGATCTCGGTGATCGACTTGGAGAGCTCGTCGGAGGCCGCAGCCGCCGACTTCACGTGGTCGGAGGCGGTCTCGGAAGCGCCCGCGGACTGCGCCGACAGCTGGGCGGTCGAACGCGCGGCATCGGTCAGCTGCCGGGCCACGCGCTCGAATTCGCCCGAGGAGTCCAGCACGTTATTGAGGATGCCGCCGACACTGCCGCGGAACTCGTCGACGAAGTTACGCAGCTCGGACTTGCGCTGCTCGGCAGCAGCCGCCGTCGTCGCGGCCTGCTCGCTGCGCAGGCGCGCCCGCTCCAGCGAATTGCTCTTGAACACCGCGACCGTGCGCGCGATCTCACCGATCTCGTCCGCCCGGTCCTCGCAATCGATGGTGATGTCGTCCCGGCCATTTGCCAGCGCCGTCAGCGAGTTCGTCACCGAGCTCAGCGGCCTGGTCACGCGGCGCACGACCAGCATGGTCAGAGCGAGCACCAGCAGCGCGGCGATGCCGGCGGCAATCGCCATGTTGCGGATCGTCTCCGCCATCATGCTCTCGAACTGCGCCATGGGGATGCCGACATAGAGAATGCCGACGACCTTGCCGGCCGTATCCGAGACCGGGAAATAGGCGGTCATGAAGGACTTGCCGAACAGCGTGGCCGGGCCCTTGTAGGCTTCGCCCTTGCGCAAGGGGCCTTGGCCGGGGTGATCGGCGGCAAGCTGGGTGCCGACGGCGCGGTCGCCATTCTCCTTCTTCACGTTGGTCGAGCGGCGGACGAACTGCCCGCTGGCCTGGTCGAACACGAACAACGTGGCATTGCCGCCGACATAGGACACGGCGCGATCGACGATCGCGTGGTCCTTGAAGTCGGGCATCTTGGGGATCTCGGCGCGGACGACCATGCCGTCCCTCATCGTGATCCTGGCGTCGGGAACGATCTCGGCGAAAGCGAGCGCCAGCGTGCGCAGATTGACCTCGATGTCGCGCAGCGCGCGATCGTTGAACTCGGACGTGAGAGACCAATAGCCCGCACCGACCACGAGTGCCGTATTCACCGCAATCAGGAGCACCGCGCACAGCATTGACTTGGTGCCGAGCTTGAACCTGAACTGCGGCAGGACCTTCCTAGTCGATGGATCGGACATGTAACTCCCCCAATAAGACGCCGTATACTTGAAGGGGGCGGCTTACGATCGCATTAACGGCGATTCGCAACTACGGCCGGCGGCTTGTTTTCCAAAGGTAACGGGGATCATTTCCGACCATGCCGGGCCCACCGCCTATCATCGTTTGGTTCCGCGATGACCTGCGACTCTCAGACCACCTGGCCCTCCACGCCGCCACACGGACTGGCGCGCCGGTGATCTGCCTCTACGTCCTCGACGACACCGTGGGACGGCCGCTCGGTGGCGCAGCGCGCTGGTGGCTGGCGCAGTCGCTGCGGTCACTTGCTGCAGGCCTCGCCGCGATCGGGGGCGCGCTCACGCTACGCAGAGGACCGGCGGCCAAGGTGATCCCCGAGGTGGCCCGCGAAAGCGAAGCGGCCGCAGTCTACTGGAACGAGATCGCGCAGGCTCCACATCAAGCGCTTGAGACAAAACTCAAGGGGAGCCTCACAAAGCTCGGCGTGGCCTCACGAAGCTTCCTGGGTAACCTCCTGGCTTCGCCAAGCACGATCCGCAACAAGGACGGCCGCGGCCTGCGCGTGTTCACGCCATTCTGGCGGCGCGTGCTGGCGCTGGGCGATCCGCCCAAGCCGCTGCCGGCGCCGAAGGCGCTGCGCGCAGGTCCAGAGCTTGCGAGCGATACCCTCGAAAGTTTCGGGCTCGAACCGGCACGGCCCGATTGGGCCGGCGGCTTGCGCGAGAGCTGGCAGCCCGGCGAGACCCATGCCCACGGCCGGCTGCGCGATTTCCTCAAGACCACCGCGCGCGACTATGCCAGCGACCGCGACCGGCCTGACCTGCCGGGCACCTCACGGCTGTCGCCGCACCTGCGCTTCGGCGAGATCAGCCCACGCGAGCTCTGGCACAGCGGCGTGATGCACAACCGGGTGCGGATGGTCGTGGCCTCCTTCCTGGTCAAGCATCTCCTGATCGACTGGCGACAGGGCGAAGAGTGGTTCTGGGACACGCTGGTCGATGCCGACCCCGGCAGCAACCCCGCCAATTGGCAATGGGTGGCCGGCTGCGGCGCCGATGCCGCGCCCTATTTCCGAGTCTTCAATCCGGTGCTCCAGGGCGAGAAGTTCGATCCTGATGGCACCTATGTGCGGCGCTGGGTGCCCGAACTTAGGCATCTGCCGGCGAAGCTGGTCCATCAACCCTGGCAGGCGACACCGATCGAGCTTGCGAGCGCAGGCGTCGAACTCGGCCACAACTACCCGCGTCCGCTGGTCGATCATGCTAAGGGGCGTGAGCGCGCGCTCGCAGCTTACGCGAAGATCCGCAGAGGTTGAGCGTTGCTTTGACAGGTTGTCGAATCCCGCTATCGTCATCGCTCCGTTCAAACCTTGGGGGACGACATGAACGACGACACACCCGTCATTGAGCCTGCGATCGAAGCGACGCCCGTCGCCGAGCCACCGAAAGAGGCTGCCAAGCCCGCGCCGAAGAAGGCCCGGAAAGCCGCCAAGAAGGTCGCAAAGAAAGTAGCGACGAAGAAGAAGACGGCGAAGAAGGCCAAGAAGGCCTCCAAGAAGAAGGCCTCCAAGAAGAAAGCCGCGAAGAAGGCTCCCAAGAAGGCCGCCAAGAAGACTGCAAAGAAAGCCGCCAAGAAAAAGAAAAAAGCCAAGCGCTGATCGCGGACCTGAGACCAGGCCTCCGGGTGCCCAGCGTCCGGCGGCTCTGCACACGCTTCTCGCCCGGCCGCGGCGACGTCCGCCGCGCGGCTAGGAGCGCTTGTTGACCAGGAATACCGCCGCCGCGCAGATCGCCATCCCGGCAACGGCCACCGCATCGAGCCTTTCACCGAACAGCAGGTAGGCCATCAGCGCCGTGACCGCCGGGACGAGATAGAACAGACTCGCAACCGCGGTCGCGGCCGAATGCCGGATCAGCCAGTACAACAGGCCGATTGACCCAATCGAGAGCACCACCGCGAGCCAGGCAAGCCCCAGCACGAACTCCCGTGTCCAATGCACCACACGGTCCTCGAAGGCGAAGGCGCCTGTCGCAAAGAACAGCGTCACTGCGACATATTGCACGAGATTGCCGGCACGCCAGTCGATGTGGTTGCAGTAGCGGCGCTGGTAGAGCGTGCCGAGCGTGATGCTGATCAGCGAGACGACCGAGGCGAGCCATCCGAGACCGGCCTCTCCGGTCATGGGACGATTGTGCAGGATCAGCACCACACCACCGAGACCGAGCAAGAGCCCGCCCCATTGCAGCGGCGTCACCCGCTCGCCGAGCCAACGATTGGCGATGGTCGAGGTCAGGATCGGCTGGAGGCCCGGGATGAGCGCGGAGAGACCGGCGGGAATCGAATGCGCGATCGCAATCGCGGTGCCGCCGAGATAGAAGCCGTGGACGAGAATGCCAGCGACCGCGCTGTGGGCGATGCCGGTCCCGTCCGGCCATTTGGGACGTGCAATTGCCACGATGATCGCCATCAACCCGACCACGATCGCCATGCGGATGGCGAGGTAGGTCAAGGGATCGGCGTTGTTGACGACGGATTTAGTGGCGATGAACCCGGTGCTCCACAGCAGGACGAAGAGGACCGGCGCCGCGCGTGCGGCCCAATTTTCTTGATTATGATTCATTGCCGTTCTCATTGCCCGACCAAGGGCGGGGCGGCAATCGCGAATTTGGCGGGTCTGATGCTGCGCTGGACGAGGGACGTGTCGGCTGCGTCGAGGACGACCTCAGCTGGCTCGGCCGCTCACCACTCGTCGGGACAGGGATCGACGATCTTCCAGAGATCGACGCCGTTCTTGATCTTCTTCATCTCGGTGGTGAGCCCACCATTGCGCTGGATCCAGTCCTTCACCGCGCCCGGGTAGTAGGACATCAGGTCGGACGTGCCCTCGGCGCTGGTCACCTTGATGCCGAAGGTGAACGCCTTGTCGTAATAGGCCTGATGGAAGCCGAGGCTGGCGCGCGGCGTCACGCAGATCTTGTTCATGGGCACGATGCCCAGAACCAGGGTGCAGGCCGAATTGCAGATGCCGTCGATGATGACCCGCTCGCCCTTGTCACGGACACGCTTGTACTTGGCCTTGTATTCCTCGACGTAACCGCCGTGGTCGCGCGTGATGTGCAAATCCGCGCGCGCAGGCGCCGCGGCGACGCAGGACAGCAACAGCAGGCTGATGGGCGTGATGCGCATTGCAGAGTAACGGCTGAAGCCTGGTTTGAAGGGAGCCGACCTCAAAGAGACCCCGAAGGGGCCGGCCACCGGATGCTAACGAACTCTTGGCCAAACTGTGTTGGGAATTCGTTAAGCATCCGGAAAAGGCCAAAAATGGGCAGGCCTTGGGACTCGCCGGCAGTCCCGGCCGCATCAAGGCGCTAATCTGTGGAATTTCACCCCGTTTACCGCCGCAAAGCGGGTGCCCTATGGGTCGCAAATCGCTATAAGATCGTTGTCGGTTAGGTCGGCTTCCGGAGAATCAAGATGAGCAAGTTGAAGTGCCTTGCGGCGGTCGCCGCCCTGTCGGCGGTGACGCTCGCCCCGAGCCTGTCCGAGGCGCGGGTCCATCACCGCTACCACCACTACCACGTCAATCCGCTGCCCTACCCGATCAGCTACATCCACAATTACGGTCCGGGGGTCACGCCCGGCAGCTTCGCCTATTACGACGGACCGTCGACCATTCAGTGTTACCAGAGCTCAGCCGCCTATATCGGCCAGGATAGGCGCCGGCACCCCTGCTACTGAAGGGATGCGCCGGCGCACTGCCGGCGGCAACCCTATCGTGGCGCGCCTGACGCCAGGAGCTGTTTCTCGATCTCATAGATCGGCAGCTTGACGAGGTCCTTGCCGACCTCGCCATGCAATGCCTTGCGCACGGCGTCCGAGTAATCGGCCCGGATCATGCCGAGCGCGCGGGGAGAGGCGACCATGGTCAGCGCAGCGGTCTCGCCCGATGTGACCGCGCTATCGAGCCGGCCAGCCAGGCTCTTCAGGAAGGCACGCTCGGCCTCATCATGCCAGTCGGTCTGCTCGACCGAGCTGCGCGCACCGCCGAGCGCGGCGTGCAAGGTGCCCGGCGCGTCGGTGCCTTGGGCGCTGGTCGACGGGTTCGGCTGCTCGTGCACCTCTCTCGTATGCAGGTTCGGAAACATCTCGTCGCCGATGTTCTCCAGGATGAGCGCCTTGCGCCCGTCGCACACGACGAGCCATTCGCCCTTGTCGATCCTCATCTTGGTCATTGCAGCACTCCAGGAATGGCGTGGGCGCAACGAGAGGCTACCCCGCGCAAAAGCTATGCAAGCCGGCCGGTCAGAGATGACCTTCGAACTCCTCGAAGGACTTGCCGAACTGCGTCATCGCCTCCTCCAGATAGTCCGCGAGCATCGGCGTCGCGATCAGATAGGAGGCGGTACGATTGTTGTGGGCCTGGGCGGCCTGGGCCTGCAGCTCGCGCCATGTGGAAAGGTCGCCGTCGCCGCGGCCGAGCCAAGTCAACGCCACGAGATCAATCTGCTCGTCGACATTGAGGTCGCGGATGAAGCCAGCCAGCTCCGCGCGGTCGGTCGCCTCTCCGCGGCCGCCGCGGCCATAGCTCATGTCGTCGTCGCCGCTGTCCAGGATGACACCGCCCCCGTCCGCCCCGCTGTCGGACTGGCGCGCCTTCGCGATGATGAAGAAGACCTTCTCTGGCGAGATCGACAGGCTGGGAATGGTCCGCATGGTGGGTCACCTTCTTGAGGGACCGGCGCATCGCCGCTCCCACGAGACGCAGACTAGAGGCGCCGGCGCGCGCGCGAATTGCGCAAGATCAAGTATCAAAGCGGCGCCGCGCGGGAGCCAATGTCCCGGCTTCGTAACCGCCTGGCTGAAGATTGGTTCATCAGCATTACATTTCGGTTCCGCCACAATTTGATCAGAACCAATTCGATATCTTGGCGCCGGTAAGCAAAGGAAGACACATGAAGTTTAGAATTGGCCTCGCTGCTGCGTCGTTACTCGCTGCGGTCACAGCATCGCCGGCCGCGTCGGCCATGCCAGTTGCGCCTGCTCCGCAGGTGTCGTCAGATGCCGAGCAAGTCCGCTTGGTCTGCGACGCTTGGGGGCGCTGCTGGCGGCAGCCGAGCTACTATAATCGTTACCTCTATGCACCCGATTACGGACCCAGATATTATGGTCCGCGCTATTACGGCCCGCGCTATTACGGCTGGCGCCGTTGGTGATCTTAAGGGGGCCCTTCGGGCCCCCTTCGCATTTGCGAGAGGATGCCGCAGAGCTGGGACGATTCTAAAACTGATCCAGATCAAGGACGACAGAGTCGGCTTGGTCATTCTGTCTCTATGGCCGATTTGATCGTTTTTCGTTGCCCCCAGACGGGCATGAATGTGCAAACTCATTTGGAAAAGCAGCAGGGCGTAGAGGGGCGGAGTTTTGAGGCCTTCACCTGCCCTGCTTGCGCGCGCGTCCATTTCATCGATCTGGTATCCGGACAGCCGATGAGCCGGAATCGCTGAGCAGCTCCACGCTCAACGTCTGGCACTCCGAAGGCCGCGAACTAGGGCGCGTACTTATAAATCTTCGTCGGTGTCCGGTTCGCCCCGACACCGACCACCTTTGTGCAACCGCAGCAAATGTCGCGACGGGCCACAAGGAGACCTTGCCGTTTGCTCGTGTCCCGTCGGGCGGCAAATGCGGTTGACGGCTTGGACCGGGGATTTTGAGCGAAACAAGAACGCCCAAGTGCGGCAGCCTTACTTGCAACAGCTAGCGCCCATCTGAATCGGCGGGCATTGGACCGTCCCGAATGAACAAAAGACACAGCAGTCCCCGGCCTTCGGCTTAAGCCTGGTTCCACAGGCCTTGCAGTCATAGAAGAACTGGCAGGCATCGAGTGCTATCACCTCGACAGCTTGGTGGTGGCAAACGGGACAGGTAATGGTTGATCGAAGTTCCATTTGCGCTCAGGTGTATGGCGGTGAACCTCAAAGGACGAGAACGCCTGAATGTTTGGCCTTATTTTTGGGCTCAACGTGAATCGTGACCCAGCTGTGCACATCGTCACCGCAGCTTCAATCCTATCACAGATGTCATGCGCCCGATTGACGGACATCTCGCCGGGGACGACGAGGTGGAACTCGATAAATGTTAATCTACCAGCATGCCTTGTCCGTGGGCCTCTAACGCTCCCTCGGCATGTTCGCTGATGATCTGTCGAATTCGTGCAAGTGTGGACTCTGGCATCGAAGCGGCGGCGCATGCGCCTTTCTGATGAAAAACTTAGAATTACTCTAGTTTAGAAGGAGTCTTTTTGCGGGCCTGCCGGACATAGATTAGGGGCATCAAGCTCGGATCATTGACGGAGGTGCAATCGATGCCGGCGGGAAATGCCTCTGGGTGGCGTCATGCCGCTGCCTTCGGTCTATTCGCATTATTCTGCCTTGGCGGCATCGCGCGCGCCGACGACGCCGACAGTTGGCGCGAAATCGAAACGAAATACATTTTCGGCTTCACGACCGGTTCCGGCATTGGCATCGAAGGCGAAAAGGAATTCACGACCGACACCATCGGCCGGTTTGGCAAGCGCGACGGCCGCTATAGTGCGACCGAGACCAAGTATGAGTACGAATTCACCCCGTCTCAATTCGTGCAGATCGAGTTTGGTGCGCTCGGATCGACCCACAACATCCGGAACGTAACTGATCTCGACGATCGTCGCCAGGTGGCGTTCAGCGGCGGGTTTGGCGAATTCCGCTACCTCGCCCTCGAGCGGACGTCGAACAATCCGCTGTCGGTGACGCTGGCATTCGAGCCGACGGTGCGGCTCGTCGATGAGACAAGCGGCGAGCGGGTTCACAACTATGAATTCGAGACCACGCTCAATGCCGACCTCGAGCTCGTGAGAAACCGGCTGTTTGCTGGGTTCAACTTGCTATACGAGCCCGAATATACCCACACGTTGCTGGACGAGACGATCCGGGAAACCAAGCTCGGCGGCTCCGCGGCGCTGTCGTTCCGCGTCACGCCGAATGTCGTCATCGGAGGCGAAGTCTGGTATCTGCGCCATTACGACGACTTCGCGCTCTCGGCCTTTACCGGCGATGCCGTGATGCTCGGTCCGACGCTTTATGTCCGATTCACGCCGAAGATGTTCATGACCGCGGCTTGGAACACGCAGGTATGGGGTCGCGAAGTAGGAACCCCGTTCTCGCTCAATCTCGCTGAGTTCCAGCGCAACCGCGCCAAACTCAAATTCGCCGTCGAGTTTTGATCTGTCTCAAGTCCGGAAGGTCCAGTGATGTATGCTTTGACCACGATCAAGAAGTTCGCTTCCGCGGCGATCTTCGCGACGATGCTGCCGTTGTCGACAGCATCGGCCCAGCAGGCGACGGAAATTCAGATCAGTTACTCCAACGGGCAGTTTCAGCCGCATGAGGTACGTGCGCCGGCGGACAAGCCGATCGTGTTCCGGATCAGGAATCTCGACGGAAAGGCGATGGAGTTCGAAAGCACCTCGCTCAGGGTGGAAAAGGTCGTGGCCGCCAAGAGCCAGGGTGTGATCAACGTCCGCGCTCTCAAGGCAGGCCGCTATGAGTTCTATGATGACTTCAACGAGAAAGCGCGCGGCGCCCTGGTCGTCGAATAGGGCGGCCGACGCGCTGTGACAAGCTTGCTGCCAGCTACTGCCTTCGTTCAACTCGCGTCATCAGGCTATGGCTGCGCCTTAATGAGTCCGCATCCTAGCACTACTTTGGCAGATCGTTGATTTTGCCGTGCTTTTAGGATTCCCGAATCAATTTTTCAATGATTCATGGG
>NZ_JBBIAM010000106.1:0-32572 GCF_054185185.1 Bradyrhizobium sp. UFLA05-153 | reverse complement strand
CAAGCGATTCATCCGATTCAAGATTCTTCGATCGAGCCTCCCGCAAATGAATCAAGCACTTGTGGGTAATTGAAAGCCGGCGTGGACCACAGTTGTGATCAGTTAAGGCCGCAGCATTTCTTGTATTTCTTGCCGGAGCCACATGGGCATGGATCGTTTCGACCGACTTTTTTCTGCGGGACTGTGACACTGCTTGGATCTTCGTGCACCGGCTGAGTGTTGGCAAGGCGCCATTCGTTGAGGATGACGACCCAGTCGGCGATCTTTTCGGGTATTGCCGCCAGGATCGGATCATGGTCGTCCATTTCCTTGTCGCCCCGCGCGATGTCGACGAGGAGCAACATCCCGCTCACAGCCGCCGCCGTATCGACGTCAGCGTCGAGTAGCGTTTTCCAGGCTGTCGGGCGCAGTGCAACGGCCTTCCCGAACCCCTCGATCCATAGTTCCCATAGGATATCGTCATTGCGAGTGTCGACGGAGAACAGCGGACTGTAACGGTCGGGGCGCTCCATCAGCGTGCGCGCAACGCCGTTGTAGTGCTCCATAACGAGACCGAGAACCCGGTTGGCATGGTCAAGGTTCTCGAAGGCTGGCTGCTGATTTGAACTGTCATCATGCCAGACGACGGGAAGCCAATCGCTGGGCATGATCAGTTCCGGGCAGGCCAGCAGCCCGGCGATGAAGCCGTCGAGCTCTTCGAGTAGCATCGCCTCATCGCCGAGGGCGAGCAGTTCTTCGTCAAGCTGCTTGAGGCGGCGCGACAGTCCGGACATGGGCGCTCCAATTCCAGGGCAGCAGCTCGTCGAGCCGATGAGCCGGGTGAGCGGCAATACGGGCAAGGACATCAGCCAGCCAGGCTTGCGGATCGACGCCGTTCATTTTAGCTGTGACGATCAGGCTGTACATGGAAGCAGCGCGCCGTCCACCGCGATCCGATCCGCAGAACAGCCAGGACTTCCGGCCAAGAGCGATGCCTCGCAAGCCTCGTTCGGCGGCATTGTTGGAGAGACACACGCGGCCGTCTTCCAGGAACAGCGTGAAGCTCGCCCATCGCTTCAGGATGTAGTTGAACGCTTTGGCCAGGTCATGGCCGCGGGATAGTTTGGCAAGCTGTTCGCGCATGTAGACTTGCAGGTCTTCGACCAAGGGCCGGCTCAGCATCTGTCGCACCTGAAGGCGCTCCTCGGCGCTCTTGCCGTTGATCGAGCGTTCGATCTCGAACAGCGCATCGATCCGCCGCACGACCTCAATCGCGATCGGAGAGAGCGGGATTTCCCTTTTTCCGGCGCCCTTGCGCCGGGCATTCTCTTCGATGTCGGCCATGGCAAAGAACGGGCGCCTTCCATGCGACCAGCAGGCAGCCTCCCGGATCGGCCCGGGCTGGCGCCCCGCCAGATAGAGCTGGTTGTACCCCTCATAGGCGTCCGCCTGCAGGATGCCGGCATACCGGGCCAGATGCCCCTGGGGATGCTCGCCCTTGCGGTCGCGTGAGTAATAGAACATGGCCGCCGGTGGGTCCGCGCCCCCAAACGGCCGGTCGTCCCGAACGTAGATCCAGCACCGTCCCGTGTCGGTCTTGCCCTTGGCCAGCACCGGCACCGTCGTATCGTCAGCATGAAGGCGCTCGGCTGCCATGACATGGGCTTCCACCAGGCGCAGCAGGGGATCCAGCGACGCACAGACCGCCCCCACGGCATCGGCCATGGTCGACAGCGCGATCAGCACCCCTTCCAGGGCGTAGCGCTCGGCCTGGCGGTTCAAGGGCTGATGCTGGCCGAACTTCTCGAACATGAACATGGCCAGGAGGCTCGGGCCGGCCCATCCCCGGGCGATGGCATGGAATGGCGCCGGCGGCTGGCTGATCTTCTCGCAATCGCGGCAGGAGAACTTCTCCCGGACCGTCTCCATCACCTTCCACTGGCGCGGCACCACTTCCAGCGTGCGCGTCACGTCCTCACCGAGCTTGCGAAGGCGATTGCTGCCGCAGCATTCACAAGCCGTAGGCCCGTCGATCACCACCCGCTCCCGGGGAAGGTGCTCAGGGAAGGTCTGGCGCTCAGCGCGCTTGCGGGTAAATCCGCGCACCGTCGTCGTCTTGGCCACGGCTCGTTCCGCCGCAAGCTCGTCCTCGGTGGCGTCGGCTTCCAGCTCTTCGAACGTCAGCGCCAACTGCTCGATCAGCCGCGCCGAACGTTCCGACCGTTGCCCATAGATCTGATGCTTCAGCTTGGCGATCTGCAACTGTTGCTGGGCGATCAGCGCTTCGTCTTCCGACGCTTTCGCGCGGGCGACCGCGAGCTCGGCGGCGATCTTCAAACCCTTCGCGCGCTCGACCGCCAGCGCCTCCTTCAGGGCAGCAACGTCATCCGGAACAGCGTCGCGGTCGGCATCCATGCGACGCAGTGAATCACAGATTGGACGCGATGGGACTCCCCAAAATGGCAGCAACCGTAGTTTCTTCGCTCAGCCTGCGCTTTGCGGTCGCCAACTCATTTGCGGATTCCGCCAGTCGATGCCCTCGAGCATATAGGCCATCTGCGCCGCTGAGATCGATACCGCGCCCGCCGACGCCGACGGCCAGATGAACTTGCCACGATCCAGACGCTTGGCGTAGAGCGACATGCCTAATCCGTCATGCCAGAGGATCTTGACCAGATCGCCGCGGCGGCCCCGGAAGATGTAGAGGTCGCCCGCGTGCGGGTCGCGCTTCAGAATCTCCTGAACTGTAAGAGCCAGGCTTCGCATGCCGCGACGCATGTCGGTGTGGCCTGTGGCGATCCAAACCCTGACGCCGCTCGGAATCGGGATCATCGTCGCCGCAGCAGCTCAAGAACTCGCTGCAGCGCCTCAACGTCCACGTCACGGTCAACGCGAATGCGACAGCCGCCGCCAAGCTCGATCTCGATGATTCCAGCCCTTGCACGCTGCGCAGGAGGTGAAGACGCCGGTTGTGGCGCGTCGCTCGAGATCGGAGCCGCCACGGGCGTGATCTCGACGGGAACGAGAGCTGGCACGGAATCTCCGCCCAGTCGACCCTGGCGCGCTTGTCGACGCCAGGTGAACAGCAGGCTGTGAGCCACCCCGTGCCGGCGCGCAACGCCGCAGACCGTCTCGCCAGCCTGCAACGTCTCTTCGACAAGGCGAACCTTCTCGTCGTAACTCCATCGCCGCCGACGCTCGGCGCCCAACACATTGACTTGCATTCGCCACGTGACCTTAAAGCTAGACCTAAGGTCAAATCCTCGGGCCGCCTCTCAAACTACACAAGGCGGCCGACGCCGGAGGGATACTTTACGACGATCGCCTCGACGTGTTCGTCGGCGGCACCCTGTCGTCACCTTGCCGCGCGGGCGGTCGCATAAGGGCTTGAGGCGGCACACGCAATTTGCCGACGCGGTTTCGACGTGCATTCGCCCGGTGCATTTCTAGGCCTTGGTTGCAATGGCGATTATGCAGGCCAGGCGGAATGAGCATCAGTGCGGGCATTCCGCTCACGTCGTGATCGTTCGGAATCGAAGGATGATCACGGCCAGGATGACGATCGTGAGGCTTCCGAGCACGGGATTACCGTACGAGCTGACCAGCACCTGAGCGCCACCAAGTATCAAAGCAGCGAGTGCTAGATTGCCGAGTGACACCCCGGCAACCAGCACTAACATGAATGCATTGATGAGCCAGGGCACGCCAAGGTTCGGATGCACGCTCACAAGTGGCGTGATCAGGGCACCGGCCAGACTCGCCAAGCCAGCACCGAGGCAGAAGGTAACAAAGCGGACAAGCCGGGTGTTAATGCCCAAGGCCTGTGCCAACTCCTCGTTCATGATGACCGCTTGGGCCACGATGCCAATCTGGGTTCGGCGCATGACCAGCCACACGAGCACGCCCAGCACGACCGCAATGAGGAGCAGGATGAGACGATACAGCGAATATGTGACTCCGCCGACACTCACGGCCTGTGTGATGGCACTTTCAGCAAACTGAATCTCGCGGCCGAAATAGAGCGTCATGCTCTGGACAATGATGATGTTGAGACCCCAAGTCGCGAGGATCGTGTCGAGCGGCCGGACGTAAAGGCCCCGAAGCACTCGCCACTCGGCTACGGCTCCGACCGTAACGCCGCCTGCCAGAGCGATCAGCAAAGCACTCCACGGATTCCAGCCAAGCCAAGTGGCAATGACTGCTGCATAGCTGCCAAGCGCGAGAAAAGCGCCGTGTGCGAGGTTGATGATCTTCAGGACACCGTAGACGATAAGGAGGCCGAGCGCAACGATGTATAGGACCCCCGCCGTCGTGACGACGTCCAAGAGTTCGATCGTGTACACGGCATCAGCCTCCTGCCTCTTTCCCACAGGATCAACGAGTCGTTACTTTAGCTTCGGGCACTGGTCACCTGGATCGATCAGCCCAAAGTTCTTCAGCACCTTCGTCTTTCCATCGGCTTGGACTTGGGCCAAGTAGATTGGGAGCGGCGCATGGTGCTGTTTGTTCATCTGAACGGACCCGCGCGGCCCTTTGAATACGACCATGGGCAGGACCTTGATGATGGCATCCGCGTTCGTGGTGCCGGCCTTTTCGACGGCCATCGCATACGCGTGCAGCCCGTCGTACTCTTGCTCGGAAAGTGCGTTTGGCGTCTTCAGCTCCGCTCCGAACTTCTTCTTCATCGCCTCGAGGAAGCGTTTGTTCTCGGGATTGTCGATGCCCGTGAAATAGTCCCCGGTGTAGTACACGCCCTCGGCCGCGTTACCGCCTGCCTCCGCAGTCAGCTCATCGATGGAGAGGCTCCCGATCGGCATAGTGAGCCCGGCCGCTTTCAGCTGCTTGAGGAAGTCAATGTTGGGGCCGCCGCCTGACGTGGAGTAGATGATGCCGTCCGAATTCGCTGCTCGGATCTTGCTAATGATTGCCGTCCAGTCCGACTGCTGGAGTGGTTGGTATTCTTCGCCGACAATCGTCCCTCCCATGTCTTTGATCGTTTTCTTTGCAGCTTCGATCATCCCGCGCCCGAACGCATAGTCACTCCCCACCGCGAACCACCGTTTGACCTTCTTCTCGTCTGTCATGAACTTGATGAGTGGAGGCACGACCTGCTCAGGGACCCAGGCATTGACGAACAGGTATTCCCCGCACGCCCGGCCCTCGTAAAACGAGGTGTAGATGAACGGAACCTTCGCCCGCTCGGCAATGGGCGCGCCGGCATTGCGAGCCGCACTCGTTTCCATGGTGATGATGACGTCCGCCTTGTCCTGGCGGATGCCCGTATTGAATGCCTTGACTGCGCCAGCCGGCCCGCTCTCGTCATCAAGAGGAACAACCTTTACCGGTTGGCCGAGAATGCCGCCCTTCGCGTTCAGCTCATCGGCGGCGAGTTCGGCGGACTGCACGACCGCCGGCGCGACAACGCTGTTCACCCCGCTGAGGCCGACGGGTATGGCAATCACGACCGGCTTCTTCTCCTGCGACCGCACTGGTGCGACCGCCAGAATTGATATCGCTAGCATCAAGAGCAGTAGTTGGATCCCATAAACCTTGCGCATTGGATTTTCTCCCTTCTTCCAGTTCAAAAAGATTCAGCGTTCCGGATGCAAGTCTCGTTCAGCTAAATCGCAAGGTGACGCTCTATGGTTTTCCGCGCCCCGGGGTCGCTCGAATTGCCGCTCTCTACGATCGTTCCAACCTTCAGGACCGCGTATCGGTCGGCCAGCGATAAAGCAAATCCGACATTTTGCTCTACAAGTACGATGGTCGTCCCATGGGTACGGCGCTCCTCGGCCAGGATCTCCTGAAGACGTGTGATCACTGCGGGTTGAAGGCCTTCGGTGATCTCGTCGATCAGGACCAGACGCGGCCGCGTCAGAAGCGCTCGTGCCATCAGCAGCATCTTCTGCTCGCCACCGGAAAGCGTGCCCGCTCGCTGTTGGCGTCTCGCAGTTAAGAACGGGAACCATCCCGCCACCGCAATTAATCGCTCTTCGAAACTCGAGGGCTCCCGCAGCGCCAATCTGAGGTTCTCCTCCACCGAGAGATCCTGAAAAATCGACTTTTCCTGGGGGATGTAACTGACTCCGAGCCTAGTGATCTGGTATGGCGGCCGGCCGGTTACATTCTTACCAAGAAGTTCGACTTGGCCGCGCCGAGGTGGTAGCAACCCCATAATGGTCTTCAGCAAAGTCGTTTTGCCCATGCCGTTTTTGCCGAGAACCCCGAAAACCTCCCCAGTTCCGATGTGGAAGCTCACTCCGTGGAGCACTGGAGAGCTGCCGTACCCACCCTCCAAGCTTCCGACGGCGAGGCCGTGTGGGGCGACCGCTGCGATCATGTGGTTCCTCCGACATAAATCGACCGGATGAGGTCCGAGTCGGCAATCTCCGATAGCGGCCCGTCGAGCAGAACTTTTCCCATGTGAAAGACGACCAGTCGCGTGCTGATTTCGCGCACAAAGTCGAGGTCGTGCTCGATGAGCAAAATAGACAGCCGGTGGCTGTGGGCCAGCTCTGTCAGCACGCTCCCGATCGCCGCTCGCTCGTCGCGTGTGAGCCCCGCGGTCGGCTCATCGAGAAGCAGCACGGTCGGCTCTTGGGCGAGTACCATAGCGAGCTCTAGCGCCTGCTTTGCGCCATGAGACAGATGGCCGGCCCGCTCGTTGAGCATAGTCGTCAGTCCCGAGACTTCCACCGCGTCAAGCGCGGGCTCAGGTAACTCGACCGTGCGTGACCGCCGCCAAGGGGATGCAGGCTTTCGATATGACCGCGCGACGCGAAGGCAGTCGAGGACGGTCAGCGCATCGAATACGTTGGGAGTTTGGAACTTCCGACTGACGCCAAAGGCCACGCAGCGTTGTGGCGGGAGCCGCTCGATGCGGTGACCATTTATCAGCACTTCGCCTGTCGAACGCTCGCGGCCATCAGCGATGCAGCGGAGAAGGGTCGTCTTTCCAGCCCCATTCGGTCCGATAATCCCCACAACCTCGCCGCGGTATGCCTTGAGGGAGACTCCATGGAGCGCCACTAGGCTCCCATACTGCATGCCAACATCGCGTAGCTCCAGCACTGGCGCTTTGTCCGGCGCGCCAATCACGCTGCGCTCCTGACTTAGAGCGTCCTGCGCGCTTGAAAGGGCGATGGCGGCGCCTGCTGCCCATGCTCCTGGCTGCGCGCCGGGAGCCCTCGCATTCCCTCCTCGATTGAGCAGTTCAGTTATGGGACGGACCAGCACTGACAGGCCTTGGCCGATCGCCGGGACGAGTCCTTGAGGGAGATACACGACGACCAGTACGAAGGCGAACCCCACAAAGAGCAGCCAGATGAATGGTAGGTTGCCCCCGAGCAGCGCCGAGACGTAGTTGACCCCCACCGTGCCGAGGATCGGGCCAATAAGTGTCCCGCGCCCACCCAAGGCGGTCCAAACAACAAGTTCGGTTCCGAAGACGAAATCCCCATACGAGTGAGCCGCGACGCTGCTAAACAGCACGTAGAAAGCGCCGGCTAGGGCCGCGATGGCGCTGCATGCGGTCATGAGACGGATCTTTAGGCGCGAGGTGTTTAAACCAAGGTAGCGGCAGCGCTCCTCGTTCTCGCGAATGGCGACCAGAACTCGACCGGCGTCACTCGAAACGAAAACGTACGCCCCTATGGCGACAAGGAGAAGGAGCCCGCCCGCGACATAGTACCACTCCGTGATGGAGAGGAACGGCACTGGAATCGGCAGCCCGCTGCTTGATCCGGTGTAGGCTCCCCCACTCAGGATAATCTGCGTGAATACGACGGGAAGTGCGAGCGTGACGATCGCAACGTAGATGGGCGACGCGCGGTCCCAAAAGGAAAGCCAGCCCACAGCAGCTCCGACCAAGGCCGCGCCAGCCATGGCAGCGAAAATCACTCCTGCGGTGGCGAGCGCCCCCTCGACGTAATACGCCAAGGCAATGGCAACCGTGTACACCCCGATGCCGAAGAAGGCCGACTGACCAAATGTCAGGACACCGGTGTAACCCCACAGAAGATCGACCGTGACGGCGGCGATCGCGAAGAAAAATGCCTGCGAGAGAATCTGTTGCGCGTATTCGCCAAGCACCATCGGGCTCGCCAGGAGGAAGGCAACGAGCAGGATGGAGACGCCGAAGATCGCCAGCCACCTGCGGGCCGGGCTCAAGAAAGAAATGATCTCCTCTGCGAGAGTCCTGCTCGCTGTCATCAGCACGTCCGTCTTCTGACGATGAGCCATAGCGCTACTCTGAGTGCGCCATCCCGGCACGCAACGCTTCCCGCCACCCGTTCGGGCCGCCATGGGGAGCAAACCGCGATCCCGAACGAGATCGGAGAATTGGCAAAAGATGCATGCTTCCCTTGGAGCGAATGGTTGAGTTCCCTGTTTGCTATTCTCAGTCCGTTGAAGAGCGGTCAGCACCAGCTCAGTACCAGCCCCGCTTGATCTCCGACCCGAGCATCTCGTTATAGACGTCGGTACGGCGATCCCGCAGAACTTGATTGAATTCATTCCAGTTGCGCTTGCGTCGGGCGTCCGCCAGATCGACGCGCCCGTAGATGATTTCTTCGCGGTCGCGGCTCGCGGGGCCCGCCACGAACCAGCCGGTGCAGCTCACGATGACGCTCTGGCCTTCGAAAAGCTGTTCGCGTTCCGTGCCGACGCGGTCGGCGCACGCAATGAATATGGAGTTTGTGTGGGCCGCCGCCTGGTGCAGGATGTTGGCCATCGCAGGTCGGCCAGGTTCTTGGCCGGGGATTGGCACCCAGTTGGTAGGGACGCAGACGATGTCAGCGCCCTGGAGCGCTTGCAACCGAAAGGTCTCGGGAAACCAGCCATCATAACAGATGGCGACGCCGATGCGGCCGATCGGCGTCTTGAACACTGGAAAGCCGAGATCACCTGGTTCGAAGAACAAATTCTCTGCGGCCCACAGATGCATCTTGCGGAAGGTGCCGATGTAGCCCGACGGCCCGAGGATGACTGCAGAATTGTATAGCGCGGCCCCAGCCCGTTCGGCGATGCCGGCGACGATATAGACGTCGTGGCGGCGGGCTGCGTCGATCCAGGCGGCAGTGGTTTCGCCGGTGGGCACTTCCTCGGCGAGCGCGAAAGCTTCGTCCCGATCGCGAAAAACGTAACCGGAGTTGGCGAGCTCCGGGAGAACGATCAGGCGGGCGTTGCTGAGCGCCGCCTGTCCGATCCATTCCAAGCTTTTGGCGACGTTGACCTGCTTGGCGCCCACGATCGGCTCCATTTGAATGCAGGCAATCGTGAGCTCGCTTTGCGCGCCCGAAGCGTCACTCATTGGCCATTCCCAGAGGCGAACAACCAGAGGTGCACGCGGCACATCTGCCGCAGCGATAATCGACGGTAACTCAATTCAATTGAGTTCGCATAGGGGAGTCAAGCTCGCACAGGCAAGGCGTCGGCAAGACTTTTCTCCATCCGGTCCGGCATTCCGCGAAAGGGTGACCGCTTTCGCATCTGCGAAGGGTTCATGCTGATGGCGCGCTAACCTGGAATGGAAGCCGCGCATCCGGCTGGGTGATAGCATCGGCCAGTCCATTTTGAGACCGTGCTTTTTCGCTGGCCGATATTGATCTCCATGAACTCCTCAGGAGTCCTAAAAAGACACCTTCCTTCTGTTCCCCGTTACTTTAGGCGAGAATTTTGTGTCGCCCATGACCTTGCGATAGTGCGGAACCGCGTGGTTGTTGCCCTAAAGGGCAGACGCACCCAGAGGAAACAGATCGCATTTGCATGCCCAGACACTTTCCTGGTGCGTGTATTGACCTGCGCTTCCAGCCGAGCGTGATTTGCTCAGATGGTACGCCCATGGCGACCCCTTACGATCTGATGATGCGGATGTCGCATCACTACTATCGCAGCCACCTCACCAAGGCCGAGATCGGAAATCGTCTCGGTATTTCGAGGCACCGCGTTGGTCGACTCCTTAAGGCCGCCATCGCCACGGGCGTGGTCAATATCGAGATTTTGCAAACTGGCGAAAACGTTGAGCTCCGGAAAGAACTCGAAAAGACATTCAAGCTCAAAGCGGCCCTGGTCGTGGATGTGCCGCCCGACATTTCACCGGACCAGGTCAAGCAGATGACCTGTAGCGCGGCGGTCCCGTTTCTGAGAGACAGGCTAAGCGTGCATCGGAGGATTGGGGTCGGATGGGGAAGCACGACGTTCGAACTGATCAATGCGCTTGAGCCTTTAGATCTCTCGAACACGAAGGTTGTGCAAATCACCGGCGGCAACAAAAGGCTGTTGATGCAGTTCGATTGCCACGATGTTACGCGTCGCCTTGCGCAGAAGCTTCATGCGCAACCCATCCTGCTGCATGCGCCAGGGATCGTCGATAACAGGCGAACGCGCGAACTGTTGATGCGGGACAGCAATATCCGCGATACGTCTAAATATTTTGGTGAACTCGATTTGGCGATTGTCGGTATCGGCGCGCTTAGACCGGCAATCCTGTCCATGCTGATCACGAGCGGGTACATTTCCGCGACCGAATTGAAGTCCTTGAAGAGGGCAGGAGTCGTTGGCGTTTGCGCGCCGGGCCGCGATCGACGGCAAAGAAGTCCCACTGCTCTTCCGCGGACGGGTTGATTTCTACAAGTTGGATTGCCCGGCCGATCAGCAGGCGGCTTGCATCCGTTATCTCGCGCGACTGCTCCGTCGCCGGGCGTGCCGAGCTAGACGACGGCAGTAATTGGTCGATCAAGAAGTCTGTGCCCAAAAAAGCGACAGCCGCCCGTCCGATGTAAGGTGGACATGCGCTCCCACTTTTTGACTGTCTCGATCGAGGGCTTGTTGCAGCCAGCTAACATCAGCGTGAGATGCGCGGATTAGCTGAAAATATCCGCTCAGTGCGACATCAATGTAGGTTTGGTCATCGAGGCAAGCATACCACGTGTCGTTCCGCCAAGAATAAATTCGCGCAGCCGGGAATGTCCGTACCCGCCCATGACGATCAGATCGGGAGATGTATCGGCCGCATATGACAGGATTGCATTTGAAACATCGATCTTGCTGACGGGAATGCGCTCAATCGTGACGTTCACTCCGTGACGAGTCAGATGGGTCGCGATATCCGCTCCCGGAAGATCTGTGCTCTTCGCGCTCTGAATGTCCGCAACAACAATACTCGCCTTGCCGGAGCGGGTAAGAAACGGCATGGCATCGGCGACCGCTCGCGCGGCTGCCCGGCTGCCATCCCAGCACACCATGACATGATCGAGCTTGAGGCGATCCTTCTGTATAGAAGGAACGATGAGTACTGGTCTTCCCGATTCAAACAGCGGACTCAACTTCAACATGGAGCTGCGCTGGGACGGCGTGCGGCCCGGTTATGATCATGGTTGAGTCGACGGGCCGCTCCTGCGGCCCTTTGTCGTGCCAGATCGCGCGCTAGCGGGGTTGGCGGGAGAGAGTCCATTTGAACGCTCGTCGACTGGGTGGGCTCATTCGTGCTGCCAGGGCCAGCGCGCCGCGCCAATGCACTCGCCCGTAGGCAACCTGGGCTTTCCGCGGCCGGCCGGATGGGAGTCCTCGTTACGGCCTCTTGCGTCCCTTTGCCGAATCGGACCCCGGCACGTCCCGTGCGATAGAGCGTCCAATCCCCTCAGAAGAGTCAGATCATGCGAATCCGAGTCAGTTCTACTGCGAACCGATAACGCCGCCGTCGCCGGCCCGTCTCCGCCACTTCAAGTCGATTCAGCGCACTGATCGTATGGCTGTCCATACGTACAGTTCTCAACCATCAGGTCAGCCCGCCGCAAGGCGGCTCTCCTCGGAGGCTTACTACCATCCTAAGCATTCGCCTCTTAATCGGCGGGAGCTTCGGCTTTTCACCAGTGCGAGCAGGTCGGAGGCTGACCACCGATTGACCACCGAAACCCCGTGAACAAACGGCGATAAAGGCGGTCAATCGCGAGCAAACTTCATTGTTTTTGTTGATCTTTTCGTCTGCTATTTACGTTCGGGACGCAGGGGTCGCAGGTGAGATGCGACCCCATCCTTAGTGCTCGCGAGGTTTGAGTTATGCGCTGCGCTTGTGCAGTGGGATCACCTGCCTCGAGCTCCCAAGTTCAAGAACCGGAAAATTCTCCCGAATGGTCTGCGCCACGTAACTGGGGGCAAGATGAGCGTAATGTTTTTCCGTCATCCTTGTATCGGCATGACCGAGTTGTCGCGCGATGACAGCCATCGGCACGCCAGCCATGGCAAGATATGACGCGTGAGTGTGCCGCAAGATATGAAAATTTACTGGCGGCGAGATCGCCGCTCGCTGGCTTGCCTCATCGAGCGGCCGCTGCTGATGCGAGGTTCCCCAGACCAAGCCGTCACTTCTCAAGAAGATTCGCTCGCCGTGCCGCAGGTCCTTGGTCCATTGCTGGAAGGCAGCTTTCCCTTCTTCCGTCAACACAACGTGTCGATTCTTCCCTTTGCTCAGACGAACGGACAATGTACCACTGTCGTTGTTATAGTCTTCGTACTTCAAGCGCGTAAGCTCTGCGTATCGACAGCCCGTGTATAAGGCCGCTTCGATCAGCTTTCGAAAGTCCTCCGGACAGGCGCTCACGAGCCGGCGGATTTCAGCGATATTGAGATAGCGGACTACGGCTTCATCGACTCGCTTGAACGGTTTTACCTTTCGCCAAGCGCCGTCGGATGCAACATGGTCTGCGAAGAAGGCTCGGTTCAGCGCCGCCTTTAACATCGTGAGGATGCGGTTTGCAGTTGCCTTTCGCGCGCGTTGCGCATCCTCATCGTCAGGGGTTTCGCGCCTCGCCGGTTCGGTGGCGGTTCGCTTTGTCCGCACTCGCTTTGGTTCGGTCGCGATCTTGTTGCGCCAACGAACCAGCCGCTCCGTGGTCAGCTTGTCGACCTCGAGAGAACCGAGATCCGGCAAGATCCAAGCGTCAAACACGTATTTGGCGCCCTGGACGGCGGTCGGCTTCTTCTCAGCGGCGATCTCGGCGAGATAATTCTTGACGGCATCCGCAACCTTGTAAGGTCCCACGCGCACGACACCGGCGGCCACGAGGCGCTGCTGCTCGGCCCAGCTCCGGGCTTGGACCTGGGCTTGCCAGTAGTCAAAGACCGTCACGCCATCGGCATCAGTCGTGTCGTCGGCCGCGCCAATTGCCTTGGTGTCATAGCCTGCCGTGCCGCGATAAAGGCTTGCGACCCACGATCCCGAGACCGCTCCGCGGTAGTAACCGAGCCTCAGCCCTTTTGCGATCTTCGCGAAATACGGCGTCCGTCGAACCGGCAGCCGCGCGCGAGCGGTTCGAGTTTCAAGTGATGAGTGTCGCGCTGCGCGTGCCAACCACGTGCTCCATTTCTTCAAGTTTTCTTCAAAAGGCGGTCGAGAACCGTGGCGCATAGTACCGAACGTGAACGGATTAAGCAATTGAAAAGACTATGTTTATTGGCGTTCGCCAACGTTCGCCAACGTGCGAGATGCAATTCTCTCAAGGCTGAAACAGGGGTTCGATTCCCCTAGGGAGCGCCACCCAGTACTCATCTGCGAACGCGGAACGGCCCATTTCGGCTGGCCAAATGTGTGCACGGTGCCATGAGCCCGAGAGACCTGGTCCGTAGGTGAACGGGCCTGCGCTTTTTCCTGCCGTTTCCACTTTCACTTCCTGTCATTTCCGATTTCGCGACAATTCGTTACTCGATCTGTCCTTTCTGCTCGCCTTCCGCCAAACAGACATGAGACAGGCCGCGGTCGTGCTTGTCGGAATTGAGTGACGGATTGCAGATGATCCCGACAGGACGAGCGCGAAATCCAGCCCATTCTGTCTCCCGCATCATCCTGGGATCGCCACGTCCGCGGTCGACGACGCGCACGCATGCGCCTTCGCTGCTGCTAGCCTGATCCGACGATGCCAGTGATCGGCAACGTGGAGGCGGGGCATGGCCCGGATTTCGGTCGAGAACATCGGCAAGGCGTTCCGTCAGACGGAGTCTTGAAGGATGTGTCGCTCGACATCGCCGACGGTGAATGCCTGACGTTGGTCGGCTCGAATCCTGTGAGACGGACCTTAAGCGAACCACGGGTGGCTTCGGACGAAGTCCTGATCGCGCGGATTGCGCAAGGCGACCGGCGCGCCATGCAGGTGCTGTACGGACGGCACCATGTCAGGGTATTCCGTTTCGGGCTTCGGCTCGTCCACGACGAACAGGTTGCGGAAGATCTCATCAGCGAGGTCTTTCTCGACGTCTGGCGTCAGGCTGGCAAGTTTGAAGGCCGATCTGCTGTCTCAACCTGGCTGCTGGCGATTACGCGTTTCAAGGCCCTCTCGGCGCTGCGGCGCAGGAAGGACCTTACGTTGGAAGACGAGGCTGCTCACGCGATCGAGGACACGTCCGACGATCCGGAAGTGGCCGCGACGAAGAAGGATACCAGCGAAGCGTTGCGCAAGTGCCTGGGCGGGCTTTCGCCGGAGCACCGGGAGATTGTCGATCTCGTCTACTACCACGAGAAAGCCGTGAAAGAGGTGGCCGAAACCGTCGGGATTCCGGCGAACACCGTGAAAACGCGCTTGTTCTACGCGCGGAAAAAACTGGCCGAGTTGCTGAAGGCCGCCGGCGTTGAACGAGGTTGGCGATGAGGGGATTGCTTGTTTATTCTTGAATGGCGCGCCATTTTCTTGGGCATCGCGCCTTTTCCCCTTATCTTTCGATCGATTGTTCCGCCCGCGGGGTGAGGCTGTGGCACTGGCGATCAACATCCGGGCCGATAACAGTTCAGCTGACGAGATAGAACGCCTGTGGGACCAGGTCGGCGCGTTCGAGGTCGCCCCGTCAATGCGCGTGCTCGGCTACCGGCCGCATTTTACGTTCGCGATTTACGATGAGACGGCGATCGACGAACACATCGCATGGGACGCGATGCTCAAAGCCGTCGCCGGTCAAGCGCCGTTGCGTATCGAGTTCAGACGCATTCGCTGGTTCGAAGGCAGCCCCCTCATGCTCTGGGCGGAGCCAACGTCGAATGACGTCCTGATGCGGTTGCACGGTTCGATCAGCGCCGTCATTGATCCCGCACACTGCCATCCTCACTACCGACCGGGCGCGTGGACCCCGCACTGCACGCTCGGCATGCGCGTCGCCGACAAATGTCGCGATGACGCCATTGAGTTTGCACGATCGTTCGACAGAGCAATCGAAGTGCTGTTCGATGTGGCGGACTGCGTCGCCTTTCCACCGGTGCGGATCATCTCCGAGCAGAGATTGCGATCGTGATTAGCGAGAGGTCGGAAGTGAAGCGATGCCCGTTTTGCCGTTTCTGCGCTGCGATTCAATCCTGTTCGTATTGCAGCACGCACGCGCTCGATCACAGCGCTTCGAGCGCGCTGCGGGAGGGGGCGACCGGCAGCCATTCTGGAATGCGACGCTTGGCGAGCCAATAGGGCCGCCAAAGCGACAGCCAGGTGTCGCGATCTAGCGGCACCGTACCCCATTTGCGTCGCGCCATGTCGATCTTCGACAAGTCATGCGTGTGCAGCCACTGGCGCGCGGCCCACCACAGATCGCGTGATACATCTCTGTTACCGGCGCCCTTGAGCTCGACGATGTTGGGGAGCGGATCGCGATAGCGGCAGGCGACCCGCAACGTCGCGACGCGCTCGCCGTTTCGCCTCACGCTCCAGAGCCGTGAGCCATTGTGAGCGAGGTTGTAGCCGTAGGTGCGAAGGCAATTCTTCATGGCGACCGCCTCTTCGGTGATCGAGGCGGTCGAGTTCAACGGAACGAAATCGTACCCGGCCACATGACTCGCCTCGAGCCACATGTCGCTGATCGGCTGAGGACCAAGGCTCGCATGCAGCGCGATTTTCGTCCGCCATTCGTCGGCGGCCGCAAGCGCTGAACCAATGTGCATGTTCGGCGTCCACGGCCGATCGATGAGCTCGTGTCCGAAGGTTGTGGGCTGGACGGAAAACCACGACCAGAGACTGATGAGTCGCAAGCGTGCGGGCTTGATGCGCCGCGGCTCGCGGATGCATTCGCGCGCGATCCACACGGCCGCCGCCTCGTGCGCGCATTCAGCAACGTCAATAACGGCCTGCAGCCACGTCGGCGCGAGCCTCGGTGAGCGCGGAATGTGGTTCGCAATCTGCCGGCGAAACAGTTCACCGTTAGGCAGCAGCCTCACGATCGGACGCACGAACACCTCCGGAGGCAGCTTGCGCAACCACATCGGCACGCCAGCCGCCGCCGCTATGTCCGTCAGCGCGGCGCCATCGATCACGCGCGCGAGCGCGTGCGCGGGATCGAGCCCGGCGCGCGGGACGGCCAGCGCAAACAGCAGCGCAGGAAAGCTCGCGCCGAGGTCCGCAATGCGCGGGTGGCACATGGCCAGAGCGCGCACCGCTCCCTGAAAGCGGGAATGATATCTCCGGAGTTGACGTTCGAGCATGTTCGAACGCCCGGCCCCCCGGCGTGGGACCAGGACAAGAGACGAGGTCATGGAAATGGTTTCCGCGAGCGCGGACGCAAGGCGTCCGCAGGCAGATTCGACGAGTTCAGCGTTTTGAGATCTCACCCGGGACTAAAATCCCGGAGCGCGCGCTAAATATCGCGCATCGAACCCGGGAAGCGTGCAATCGTCAGCATGGTCGCCTCCTGCAATGAAGTTGCGGTGCGTCCCTGTACCTCGTTCTCTGTCGATATGCAACTCCAGCGCGATCAGTGGCGCGCGCCAACGAACTACTCCTCCACCGCCAAACCCTCCCCGTGCACATACCACTCCGCCCGTGACGCCCACTGCACATGCCGGTCCGGCGTCACACCAAGCGGCTCGTCGAATGCGCCGGCGTGGATGATCGCTTCGCGTCCGCTGCGGGTGAGGTGCGGCATGGGGCTGCCGCAGATCTTGCAGAAGGCGGTCGCAAAGCTCCGCGCCGTCGGCAGGTCGTAGCGCGCGACGGATGCTTCTCCGCGCAGCCATCGCAGTGCGGAGGCCTTGACGATCACCTCGCAGGAATGCGCTGACCCGGTTGCCTTCCGGCAGCGCGAGCAGTGGCAGTTCAGGAAACGATCGAATGGGCTGTCGACCTCGAAGGCGACTTCACCACAGAGGCAGCTTCCCTTGAACGTGGCCATTCTCGACTCCTCATTCCCATCCTAGCCCGCTTTGGCCGCGAGGCCCTGCAGCGCATAGAGCCAGCCCAGCAGCGTCACAACCGACAGCAGCGTCGTGATCGAGACCGTGGATGCGACCAGCGAATGCTCGACCTTGTAGGCGCCGGCCAGGATGTACGCCGTCTTCGCCGTCGGCACGGCGGCGCAGATGACGGCGGTGATCGTGTAGAAGGGATTGAGGCCTGAGGCCACGCACAGTCCGTACACCAGCAGCGGCATGAGCACGAGCTTGACGGCCGCGAGCACGAGCGACGCATTGAGGTTCGCGCGCACGCCTTCGATCGAGAGGCCGAGACCGATGGCGAAGAGGGCGCATGGCGTGAGCGCGGCCGCAAAAATGTTCAGATAGGCCTTGAGCGGAGCAGGAATCGGCAGGCTTGTGATCGCCCAGGCAAGACCGATCAGGGTCGAGAGCACCATCGGATTAAGCAGGATCTGCTTCACCAGCGTGGAGGGGGATGCCGCGCCCGGCGCGCCGCGGCCGCTGCTCTCCAGGAGGATGACGGTCACCGGGAACATCACCGCCGCGACGAACACGGTTGCGATGGCGGCGGGCAGCACGGCTGGCTGTCCGTAGATCGAATGCAGGACCGGCAGCGCCACGAAGCCGGTATTGGTCATCGCTGCGGTCATGCCCTGCATCGTGCTGGAGGCGAGGTCGCGGCCGAACGCCATGCGAACAACCAGAAAGACCAGCGCGAAGCACAGCATCGATCCGCCGCCGAAGGCGAACAGGAAGCGCCATTCCAGGAGATTGCTCGCCGGCTCCTGCGCGATGGTGACGACCAGCAGCGCCGGCATCGCCACGTTATAGGCGAAATGCACGAGGCCGTCGGCCAGCGACCGCGAGATGTAGCCGAGCCAACCGGCGAGCCAGCCGGTGACGATGATGGCAAAGACGGGAAGGACGAGGCCGGCGACTTGCATCCTGGTTCCCCCTCGGCTGATGCCCTGATCAGCCCCGTGATGTCACCTCGGGGCATGCGACCCGGGGTTGTCTGGGCTATACTAGATCAGATTCCGGATCAGCTTCCAGGAAACCTCATGTGGGGTCCGCTCAGCCGGCGTGATGCGCTCCTGCAAACCGTGGGGCTTGCGGCCGCGAGCATGGCCGCTGCCGTTCCCGTGCCCGGCCGGGCGGCATCGTCGTTGGCGCCGCTACGCAGCCGCGAGATCGACGGCGCATTATCAACCACCGTCAGCGCGCAAAAGATTCCCGGCGTGGTGGCGATGGCCGCGAACGAGCAGTCGGTGCTCTATGTGGGCGCCTTCGGCCTGCGCAACGGCGATGCGGCCTCGCGCATGTCGACTGATACGATCTTCCGCATCGCCTCGATGGTCAAATTGCTGACGTCGGTCGCGGCGCTGCAGCTCGTGGAGCAGGGCAGGCTGCATCTGGACGAGCCGGCCGCCAACATCGATCCGGCGCTGGCTGGAGTTCAGGTGCTCGCCGGTTTCGATGCGAAGGGTGCCCCGCTGCTGCATTCTCCCGAGAGGCCGCTGACACTGCGCCATCTGTTGTCGCACACTTCCGGCTTCAGCTATCTGCTCTGGGATCCGAAGGTCGCCCGCTATCTCAAGGTCGCGCGCGGCAAGCGAAACCTGCCGCGCATGCCGCTGATGTTCGAACCCGGTGCAAGATGGGCCTATGGCGGCAGTCTCGACCGCGTCGGCCGGATGGTGGAGATCGCGAGCGGCGAGCCGCTCGAGCGCTATTTCCACGACCACATCACGGGTCCGCTCGGCATGAACGATACCGTCGTCGCACTCGATGACAAGCAGCGCGCGCGAGAGGCCAGCCTGTTCGTGCGGGATGCTCGGGGCAAGCTTCTGGTGCAGCCGCTGGAAAAGCCGGGTGGCAGCAAGGCGTTTCTGGGTGGAGGCGGCATCTATTCCACCGCGTCCGATTACCTGGCCTTGCTCCAGGCGCTGCTCAACGGCGGAAGCCTGCGCGGGGCGCGCATCCTACAGCCTGCGACGGTTGCGTTGATGTCCGAAAACCAGATCGGCAATCTCGAGGCCGGCATCCTGAAGACAACCAATCCCGCGCTTTCGAACGACGTCAACTTCTTCCCGGGCACCCATCTGCGATGGGGGCTCGGCAATATGATCAACCTCGATCCCGTCCCGGATGGCCGCAGCGCCGGCAGCCTGACCTGGGCCGGCCTGTTCAACACCTATTACTGGATCGACCCATCGAAGCGCCTCGCGGGCGTCATCATGATGCAGATCCTGCCCTTCGCGGACGGCGAAGCGCTCGACGCCTATCGCCAGTTCGAACATGGGGTTTACCGCGCTTTGCGACAGTCCTGATCTTTTACGGCGCAGGAGCTTGAGGCATGATCTGCAAGTGCGATCGCGCTCTGCGCTCACCTTGAGGTTAATCATGTCTCCCAGAATCCCACCTGCGCCTGCCGACGCAGCCTCACGCCGGGCCGCCAAGCCGACCGTCGTCTATCCCGCCGGCGCGATGCAGAAGCCGGACATGGCCATGCTGGAATCTGCACGGGAGACGATGGTCAAGACACAGGAGTTCGTGGTGCCGCCGCGCGATGCCCGCGCGTTTCGCGTCTCGCGCGGCCAGTTTTTCCGCATCGTCAGCATCGAGGGCCCGCAGGTCGGCGATCTCAATCTCTGGAACGCTCACGATCTCTCCGAGCGCTTCTTCAGCGGCAAGACACGTGCGCTTCACGCAACGCATGTCGGCACCGGCGACCGGCTCTGGAGCACCATGCCGCAGCTGCGGCCGATGGCGACCATCAGCCATGATACGCTCGGCTGGTACGGCTTCGACGCCGATGGCGCCGGCATCCACGACGTCATCGGTACACGCTGCGATCCCTATACGAACCTGCTGCTGGGCGGCACGTCCTATGATTTCTGCTGCCACTCCAACCTGTCGCGTGCGCTGGCTGCTGAATTGAAGACCGACGTGCGTGCGGTCGAACATCACGTCCACGACGTGCTCAATGTCTTCATGTGCACCGGCTTCACCGGGGATACCCACCAGTACTTCATGAAGGCCAGCCCCGTCCGTCCCGGCGACTTCATCGAGCTCTTCGCGGAGATCGATTTGCTCGCCGCGTTGTCGGCCTGCCCGGGCGGCGATTGCAGCACGACGCATTCCAGCGACGACGCGGCCTGCTATCCGCTCAAGATCGAAATCTTCGAGCCGGACCGGACGACACTGGGCACCTGGAATTGGCCGTCGCCGAGTGCCTATCACCGCAGCCACGGCGCCCGCGGTAACGCTTGACCGCCGGGAACCAAAGCCGCAATCTGTGCGTCATTCCGGGTTCCCGCTGCTCCTGCCGACGGCCGGAGGCCGGAGACAATCAGAAGGGGCGGATATCATGAGAGCGCTTTTCGTCGCCGCTTTGCTCACCGCAACCGTTGCCGGAATTGGTCTTGCCACCGCCTGGGACGGATGCGGCCCCGGCTGCCACGCCACCATCTCCGGGGCCTGCGTCGTCGATGGATGGGGGACCGGCGCACGCGTCTGGAACGAGTGCCCCGCGGGGGCGCAGCCCCGGCCGCCCTGTCCATCCGGCTACACCTGGAGTCCGCGCAAACGCGCCTGCTTCGCCAGCTATTAGCATTGCGCCTGGAACGACCGTCGGGCAAGCCTTTGGCTTGGTGTGATCGCGTTTGGCCAAGCCGCTTTGCTCGAAATGAGGACCGCGACCGATCGCGGGCCGACGCTGTACGCGTTGGAGATGTATGGCTGCGCGGCGGCCTCCTCGACGATATCGTTCGGACTCTCCAGCGCCGTATCCACCACGCGCTTCCAGATCGACGACGTCGGGAGTTCGAAGCTCAGTGCTTCCCAATAAGCATTGAACATCGCAAAAATGTCGGCGCCGCCTGTCGATGCGCCGCTTAAGTGCAGCGCAAGCGACCGCGAGCCGCTGCCGAGATCAGGATCGCCGTCGGTGCCGTGCCAGGAGCAGTCGGCGCCCCATCCGGTGCTCCTTGCGATCACCGAATGGACCTTCCGGAAGCCGATCATCATGCGGAAGAAGCGCAGCACGTCGGCGTTGGTTTCAGCGAGGTCCCAGTCGAGCCAGGTAATCTCGTTGTCCTGGTCGTAGACGTTTGGATTGCCGTTCTGGCTGTGCATGAACTCGTCACCCGCAACGAACATCGGCACGCCGTTCGACAGCATCAGCAGGCAGCAGAAATTCTTGACCTGCTGCTTCCTCAGCGCGGCCACATCGGGAGGCACGTTATTCGTGCCCTCGTAGCCGCAGCCCCAGCTGCGCTGGTCGTCGTTGGTGTAGCTGACGAGATCGCAGAGATTGAGCCCGTCGTGGCAATCGACGAAGTTGATGCTCTGCGTGCGCCGGTCGGCGTCAGTCAGCGTGTCTGGAAACAGGTCCGTACTGCCGTAGAGGCGGGTCATGAGATCGGCGACCAGGCCGCCATCGCCCTTGACGAAGCCGCGGACGGTGCTGCGGAAATGATCGTTCCACTGGCACCAGGAGCGGCCCGGAAAGGCGCGGCCCATCTGGTAGCCGCCGCCAGCGTCCCAGGGCTCTGCGATCAGTCTGATATCGGCGAGATCATGGTCGCCAGAGATTTCCACGACGATCGGCGGATCGTCGGAATTGAGCGAGCCGTCCTCATTGCGGGCGAAGATCGAGGCAAGATCGAAGCGGAAGCCGTCGACGCCGATCGACGTCGCCCAATATCTGAGGCTGTCGACGACCATCAGCCGCGGCGCCGGATGCGCCGTGCGCAGGTCGTTGCCGCATCCGCTGAAATTGACGTAGCTGGAGAAGTCTGTCGGTGACAGCGCGTAGTAAGTCGAGTTGTCGATGCCGCGGAACGAGTAGGTCGGACCGCCATTGCCCACCTCCGCGGTGTGATTGTAAACGACGTCGAGCAGCACCTCGATGCCGGCCTTGTGCAGCTCATCGACCATCAGGCGGAATTCACCGAGCGCACCCTCAGGCGTGCCGGCCACGCTGTAGGGCGCGTGCGGCGAGAAGAAGTTGAGCGTCATGTAGCCCCAGTAGTTGGTCGTCCCCGGCTCGAACTGGTGCACGGGCATCAGCTCGACAGCGGTGACGCCGAGGTCCTTCAGATACGGAATTTTTGCGACGATACCGGCAAAAGTGCCGCGCTGATCTTCCGGCACTTTCGAATTGGCCCGGCGCGTGAAGCCGCGCACATGCATTTCGTAGATGATCAGCTGGTGGTCGTGGCGTGGCGCCGGCGGCCGGTCTGGGGGCGGGGCCGTCGCGCCATCAGCGAGCAGTCCGAGCGGCGCCTTGCCCGCGTTCGATCCGGCTTCCATCGCCGCATCGCGGCTGAAGGCGGGCGGGAAGAACACGCCCTTGGCATAGGGATCGAGCAGGATCTTGTCGCGATCGAAGCGTTGTCCGCTTGCGGGATCGAAGGGACCATCGACCTGATATGCGTAGTATTTGGCGTCCGCGATCATTTCTGACGGCAGGCGCATATGCCAGACGCGGCCGCTCTTGTTGACAGGAAATGTAAAAGGCAAAACGCGAAGCGGTGTCGCGAACTCGCCGTGACGATAGAGCAGGAGCGTGACCGCGGTCGCGTGCTTGGAATAGAGCGCGAAGTTGCAGCTCTGGTCCACCTCGTTGCGGGAACAGCCGAGCGGCCAGGGTAAGCCCTCGCTGCCTTCCAGATCCGCCATGACGATCTCCAATGCCCCGGACGGCGGGCTCCATGCTCACATCAAGATGGCGTCGTGCGGAAATAACAGCCCACCGGGATGACAATGTCGAGACCGAGGGATAACAGAGTGCTGCTCGCGTCAGGTTCGATCGCGCGAAGCGTTGCCTCGGTGGCACGGCGAGCCGTTTCGTGTCATATTCGGAGCAAGGCGGCCGCTGCGTGTCGGCAGTTGCGGCGCCAATCAAGCAACAAGCGCTGGAGGAGCGTTGGGGATGTCGAAGCGGACGACGGCCGCGGTCTGGGTGCGGAGCATCGCTGAGATGCTCGCCGCCGAAGGGCTGGACGTCGCGAGCCTGTTTGCGGCCGCCGGCATCGATCCGCAGGAGCTGGAAGGAGCGAGCGCGCGGCTCTCCACCGAGAAGATCAGCCACCTCTGGGAGCTTGCGGTCGAGCGGTCGAAAAATCCGGCACTCTCGCTTGCGCAGTATCAGATGGCGCGGCCGGCGGCGTTCGACGTGGTCGGCTACACCATGATGTCATGCGCCGATCTGCGCGGCGCCTTCGAGCGGCTGAACCGCTATCTGCTCATCCTCAGCGACGCGCTGACCATGAGCATGACTGAGGACGGTGATTGCTGTCGCATCGATTTCGTGCTGTTCGGCGGCAGCCGGCCGATCCCGCGTCAGCGCATCGAGTTCATCTTCGTCACCGTGATCGGCTTCTGCCGCTGGGTCGCACGCAATGACGTCAATCCGCGCGCGATCGCGCTCACCTATCCCCCGCCCGCAGATATCTCGCCCTATCACGCTGCCTTTCGCTGCCCGGTTACGTTCAACGCCGAGCGCAACAGCGTGATGTTCGCGCGCAGCGACATGGACCTGGCACTGCCGACTTTCAATCCGCAACTCGGCGAGCTGCACGAGCGTTATGCCGGCGAATATCTGCGCCACTTCGATCACGCACTGACGAGTTTTCGGGTGCGCGAGGCGATCGTGCGGCGGCTTCCCGACGGTGAACCGCGGCGGGACGAAGTCGCCGTCGAGCTCTGCATGAGCGAGCGCACCCTGCAGCGACGGCTGGAAGAGGAAGCGACCTCGTTCGTGCAGCTTCTGGACGATACGCGGCGGGAACTGGCGGACCAGTATCTCGGCCGGCTGCATCTGTCGCTCGGGCAGGCGGCTTATCTGCTCGGCTTCGCCGACCAGAGCAGCTTTTTCCGGGCCTGTCGGCGCTGGTTCAAGGCCTCACCGGGTGAGTATCGCAACCGCCTGTTGCACGGGGTGCCGGCGACCTAGTGAGGGCAGGGCGATCGAATCCGAATGCTTAAATCTTTGCTAAGCGGTTCGGGATAAATTGGCATTTCAGCATTCTGCCAATTCACGCGAGCACCAAAATGTTTTCCCGCATCAGTTTCAAGCTTGTCCTGATTGTCGCCATCGGCCTCCTCGGCATGATCGTGCTGGCGCCGATCGCGCTCTACACCATGCGTGCGCAGATGGTTGCCGACCGCCAGGCCAAGACCCAGCAGATGGTTGACGTCGGCTATGGCATTCTGACGCACTACCAGAAGCTCGAGAGCGAGGGGAAGCTGACGCGCGAGCAGGCGCAAGACGCGGCGATGGCCGAAATCAAGAGCCTGCGTTACGACAAGGTCGAGTATTTCTGGATCAACGACATGACCCCGAAGATGGTCATGCATCCGATCAAGCCGGAGCTCGACGGCAAGGATCTCTCCGGCATGAAGGATCCCGCGGGTAACGCGCTGTTCATGGGCTTCGTCAACGTCGTGAAGGGGCAGGGCGCGGGCTTCTACAGCTATCTCTGGCCCAAACCCGGCTTCGAGCAGCCGGTGGCGAAAATCTCCTATGTGAAGGGCTTTGCGCCGTGGGGCTGGATCATCGGCACCGGAATCTATCTCGACGACGTCGACGCTGTGTTCCGCCAGACCGCGATGACGTTCGCATGGGTATGTCTTGCCGTCTTCGCACTGGTACTCGTCGCCTCCTTCCTGATCGGCCGCAGCGTCACCAAGCCGCTTGCGGCCATCACCGCGCTCACGGAGCGGCTTGCGTCCGGCGACAGCGCGTTCGACGTGCCCTATACGAGCCGCCATGGTGAAGTCGGCGGATTGGCCAAGGCGCTCGCCGTGTTCAAGGACAATGCGGCGGCCGTGCACCAGATGCATGCCGAGCAGCAGGAGTTGAAGCAGAAGTCGGACGCCGAAAAGCGCAAGGTGATGGTCGATCTTGCCGGCAAGTTCGAGGCCAGCGTCCAGGCCGTGGTCCGTGACGTCTTCAATGAAGCGCAACGGATGCAGCATGCCGCGCAAGGCATGTCGGAAACCGCCGACAAGGCGAGCGGGCGCGCGAGCATCGTCGCCGATGCCTGCCTGCAGGCTTCGAGCAACGTGCAGACGGTGGCTTCCGCCGCCGCCGAGCTATCGTCGTCAATCACCGAGATCAGCCAGCGTGTCGCGCAAGCTGCCCAAGTCGCCGACAAGGCGGCGGCCGACGGCCAGCGCACCAACGACACCGTGCAGGGGTTGGCTCAGGCGGCCCACAAGATCGGCGAGGTCATCGACCTCATCAACCAGATCGCCTCGCAGACGAACCTGCTCGCGCTCAACGCCACCATCGAGGCGGCGCGCGCCGGCGAAGCCGGCAAGGGCTTTGCCGTCGTTGCGAGCGAGGTGAAGTCGCTGGCGAGCCAGACCGCGAAGGCAACCGACGAGATCGGTGCGCAGATATCGGCGATCCAGGCCGAGACCGATCAGGTGGTCGGCAACATCCAGAGCATCCGCAGCACCATCATGGAGGTCAACGAGATCTCCTCTTCGATCGCGGCCGCCGTGGAACAGCAGGGCGCTGCGACGCAAGCCATCGCGCGCAGCGTGCAGGACGCCGCCTCCGGCACCAACCAGGTCTCGCAAAACATCTCCGGGGTCACGGAGGCAACCTCCGAGACCGGTCATGCCGCAGGTCAGGTGCTGCAATCGAGCGGCCGGCTGACGCAGAAGCTGCAGGCGCTGCAGCACGAGGTGACGACCTTCGTCGCCGGCGTAAGGGCGGCGTAATCGCCACCACTTTCGTGGCCCCGCGGTCCGTCACCCTGAGGTGGCCGTGCGTAGCACGGCCCTCGAAGGGCGACGGCCCGGCTCACGACGCAAGGAAGTCGTAGTGCCTGAGACAAATGGGCCGTTCATCCTTCGAGGCTCCCGGCGCAGCGCGGACGCGCTCGCACCTCAGGATGACGGTGTGAGATGTGTGCGCAGAGGTTAGGATAGAGCGATTTATTCCGCGTCGCGGCAACATTGCGTGCCGCAAGCCGGGCCACCCTTGACTCCGCCCTCGCTTGTCGTTGACGTCCCCCGATGCTCGCTGCAAATACAGGGAGCATGGAGGCCCGCTCAATGTCGTTCCGAAAGCTCCTGATCGCCAATCGCGGCGAGATCGCCATCCGCATCGCGCGGGCCGCTGCCGATGCCGGCATTGCGACGGTAGCTATTTTTTCCGCAGACGATGCGCTGTCACTGCATGTCCGCGGCGCCGACGAGGCGATCGAAATTCCCGGCCGCGGTGCGCGAGCCTATCTCGACATCGAAAGCGTGGTGAAGACGGCGAAGGAAGCAGGCTGCGACGCTGTGCATCCCGGCTATGGCTTCCTCAGCGAGAATGCGGACTTCGCCAAGGCCTGTGCGGCCGAAGGCATTGCCTTCGTCGGGCCGAAGGTGACCGCGCTCGAGCTGTTCGGCGACAAGGTCGCGGCGCGTCAGCTGGCCAAGCGTTGCGGCGTGCCGATCATCGCCGGCACCAGCGGTCCGTCCGCGCTTGGCGAGATCCAGGCGTTTTTCGACTCGCTCGGCAAGTCCGCCGCGATCGTGATCAAGGCGATGGCCGGTGGCGGCGGCCGCGGCATGCGCATCGTGGAGAAGGCGACCGATCTTGCGGAAGCCTATGCGCGCTGCCAGTCCGAAGCGAAGGCCGCTTTCGGCTTTGGCGGCGTCTATGCCGAGCGCCTGATCCGAAAGGCGCGCCACATCGAGGTGCAGATCATCGGCGACCATCATGGCGCGATCAGCCATCTCTGGGAGCGCGAATGCACCGTCCAGCGCCGGCACCAGAAGCTGGTCGAGGTGGCGCCCAGCCCCTCGCTCAGCGACGGCTTGCGCGGCCGCATCATCGAGGCGGCGAGGCAGCTCGCCACGCACGCGGCCTACGACAATCTCGGCACCTTCGAGTTCCTGGTCGATGACGCCACTGAAGACAGCTTTGCCTTCATCGAGGCCAATCCGCGGCTTCAGGTCGAGCACACCGTGACGGAGGAGGTGCTGGGCGTCGATCTCGTCCGCGCCCAGCTCGCGGTCGCCTCCGGCGCCTCGCTCGCTTCGCTCGGTCTCGACCAGGCTTCGATTCCGAAGCCGCGCGGCTATGCCATGCAGCTCCGCGTCAACATGGAGACGTTGGACGAGACTGGCGCCACGCACCCGACCGGCGGCGTGCTCGCCGTGTTCGAGCCGCCGTCGGGACCCGGCGTGCGCGTCGATAGCTTCGGCTATGCCGGCTACAAGACCAGCGCCGCCTTCGACTCGCTGCTTGCCAAGGTCGTCGTCCATACGCCGGGCGAGGCCTGGCACGACGTGGTCGCGAAGGCCTCGCGGAGCTTGCGTGAGTTCCGGATCGACGGGGTCGCTACCAATATCCCCTTTCTCCAGGCGGTGCTCGCCCATCCCGACTTCAAGACCAATCGCATCGCGACCGACTTCATCGATCGCAACGTCGCCAAGCTCGTGGAGGCCGCCGACGGCGCAGCGCGGCCGCTGTTCTTTGCCCCGACTGACAGGTCCGGCGATCACGCGGCGCAAGCCCATGCCGCGCAGGAGGTGCCGGAGGGAACGGTGATGGTCGCGGCGCCCTTGCAGGGCACCGTGGTCACGATCCAGGTCAAAGAGGGCGAGATCGTGCGTCCCGGCCAGCAGCTTGCGGTAATCGAATCCATGAAGATGGAGCACCTGGTGATGGCCGAGCAGGGCGGCCGGGTGACAAAACTCGCGGCCGGTGACGGCGTCACGCTGCTGCATGGCGAGCCGATCCTCTATCTCGAACCGCTCGACGTCGCAGCCGACAGCGCGGCCAAGGAGGCCGAGATCGATCTCGATCACATCCGTCCCGATCTCGCCGAGATGTTTTCGCGCCAAGCCAACACGCGCGACGAAAATCGCCCGGCGTCCGTCGAGCGCCGCCGCAACACCAATCAGCGCACGGCGCGCGAAAACGTTGCACAGCTCGTCGACGACGGCTCCTTCATGGAATATGGCAGCCTCGCCATCGCCGCGCAGCGCCGCCGCCGCAAGCTTGACGACCTCATCAAGAACACGCCGGCAGACGGTCTCATCACCGGCGTCGCCACGGTGAATGCGGACAAGTTCGGATCCGACGGCGCGCGCTGCATGGTGGTCGCCTACGACTACACCGTGCTTGCGGGCACGCAGGGCCACATGAACCACAAGAAGATCGACCGCATCCTGACATTGGCCGAGCAATGGCGCATGCCGCTGGTGTTTTACGCCGAAGGCGGCGGCGGCCGGCCCGGCGACACCGATCGTCTCGGCATGACCGGTCTCGACGGCCCGTCGTTCCTGCAATTCGCGAAGCTTTCCGGCCTCGTGCCGGTGGTCGGCGTCGTCTCCGGCTATTGCTTTGCGGGCAATGCGGCGATGCTCGGCTGCTGCGACGTCATCATCGCCACCAGGAACGCCTCGATCGGCATGGGCGGTCCGGCCATGATCGAAGGCGGCGGGCTTGGCGTCTATCATCCCGCCGAGGTCGGTCCGGTCTCGTTCCAGTCCCCGAACGGCGTCATCGACATCCTCGTCGAGGACGAGGTGGAGGCGACGAGGGTTGCGCAGAAATACCTGTCCTATTTCCAGGGCGCGGTGAGCGAGTGGCAAGCCGCCGATCAGCGCCTCCTGCGACGGGCGATTCCCGAGAACCGCCTGCGCGTCTACGACATCCGCACCGTGATCGATCTGATCGCAGACACCGGCTCCGTTCTCGAGCTCCGCCGCGACTATGGCGTCGGCATGATCACGGCCCTCATCCGCATTGAAGGCAAGCCGTTCGGCCTGATCGCCAACAACCCTCGCCATCTCGGCGGTGCGATCGATGCGGATGCCGGCGACAAGGCGGCGCGCTTCCTGCAGCTTTGCGATGCCTTCGACATCCCGATCGTCTCGCTCTGCGACACGCCCGGTTTCATGGTCGGTCCTGAAGCGGAGAAGACGGCGATCGTGCGCCACGTGTCCCGGATATTCGTCACCGGCGCGAGCCTCACCGTGCCGCTGTTCGGCATCGTGCTGCGCAAGGGTTATGGCCTCGGCGCACAGTCGATGATCGGCGGTGGTTTCCACGCCTCGTTCTTCACCGCGGCCTGGCCGACCGGCGAATTCGGCGGCATGGGGCTCGAAGGCTATGTGCGGCTCGGCTTCCGCAAGGAAATGGAGGCGATCGCCGATCCGGTCGAGCGCGAAACCTACTATCGCAACAAGGTCGCCGAGCTCTACGCCAACGGCAAGGCGGTCTCGATCGCCTCGGTGTTCGAGATCGACAACGTCATCGATCCCGCCGAGACGCGGCGCTGGATCATGGCGGGCCTGCGCTCCGTGCCGAAGCCGCCCGAGCGCACGACCAAGAAGCGCCCCTGCATCGACGCGTGGTGAGCAGGCGCAGCAACGTCAGCGCGTCGGTTCCCGATTGACATCCCCGCCCGGACTGCCAGACTTTGCACAATAATACAGGGTGGAGACGTCTGCGATGGCCAGCCTGTCGGCCTCGAACCATGTCGCCCGTGTGCTGTCCGTCGCCACTCACGCGACCGACGTCGATGCGGAGTCGCGGATCGCAAACTCCTGGAGGCGCTGCCTGATCAACCACAAGCTCGATCCGGCACGCCAGGGCCCGCCGCAGACGCTCACCGAGACCGAGATCCGGCATGTCGCCGAACCCCTGGAGGAGACGATCCGGCTCGCGACGCCCGAGCTCGATGATCTCGCGCGGGTGCTGCGCGAGGCCGGCTATTGCGTCAATCTCGCCGACGCCAACGCCACCATGCTGTTCAGCCGCCTGCCGGGCGAAGCCGATGCCAAAATGTTCCTTGAATGGAAGATCTACACCGGCTCGAATTTCGCCGAGGCTTGCGAGGGCACCAATGGGCTCGGCACCGCGCTAGCCGAGAAAAAGCCGATCCTTGTGCATCGCGACGAGCATTTTCGCGAGCAGTGGAGCATGTTCTCTTGCGCGGTGGCGCCGCTGTTCGACCAGAGGGGGCGCATCGCCGGTGCGGTCAATATTACCTCCTGCCGCGAGGATCTTTCGCGCGCCGCGCATCAGCTTGCGCTAGCGGTTACCATGGAGGCGACGCGCCGGATCGAGGGCGCGATCTTCCGCAACCATTTCCACAATGCCTGGATTGCGACCGTGCCCGGCGACGGCGGCAGCGGCCTGATCGCCTATGACGACGACCGCCGCATTGTCGGCGCCTGCCGGGCGGCGCGCGCGATGCTTGGACTGACAGACGGCCTCATCGCATCGGGCATCGACCTGTCGCGCTACGTCAAGTTCGACGCGGCGGAAGAGACGGGCGCCGTGCGCCGTGCAGACGGCAGCCCGCTCGGACGCGCTCATGTGGCGCCGCCGCTGCGTGCACGACCACCCGGCCGTCAGCCGGTTACGCGTCGTGAGAATCGCGCAGGCCGGTTCGATGGTCTCGACAAGCTTGCCGGTAGCGATCCCGCACTGGTCAAAGGTGTGAAGCGGCTGAAAAGCATCGGCGACCACAATTTGCCGATCCTGCTGCATGGCGAGACCGGCGTCGGCAAGGATGCCTTCGCGCGCGCCATTCATGCCGCAAGCAGCCGCGCGCGCAGCAATTACGTCGCGCTCAACTGCGCGGCGATGCCGGAAAGCCTGATCGATGCCGAGCTGTTCGGCTATGAGGCCGGCGCCTTCACCGGTGCTCGGCGCGACGGCTCGAAGGGGTTGATCGTACAGGCCGACGGCGGCACGCTGTTCCTGGACGAGATCGGCGACATGCCGATCGCGCTCCAGACCCGGCTGTTGCGCGTCCTGGAGAACCGCGAGGTCTGGCCGCTCGGCGCGCTCAAGCCGACAGCCGTCGACATCCGCCTGATCAGCGCCACCCATCGCGATCTCGGCCGCATGGCGGAGGAGGGCAGCTTCCGCGCCGATCTCTACTTCCGCCTGCGCGGCATGGAGATGCGGCTGCCGCCCTTGCGCGAGCGCGCCGACAGGGCGGATGTGATCAGGGACATCGCGGCCGAGGAGGCACCGGGTTGCAGGCTCTCGGCCGCAGCCTGGTCGGCGCTCTCAGCCTATCCATTCCCCGGCAACATGCGTCAGCTCCGCCATGTGCTACGGCTCGCCGGCTGCACCGCCGAGCATGGCGTCATCAGCGATACCGATCTCGATCTGCCGCCGTTCGGCGGCCGCGCCAGCGAGCCGGACCTTGCAGCGGCCGAACGCGCGACCATCAGGGAGGCGCTACGCAAGCACGGCGGCCGCGTCACGGAGGCGGCAAAAGCGCTCCGCCTCAGTCGCGCCACGCTCTATCGCAAGATCAAGCAGTTGAAGATCGACACGGCGCAGTAGCGCAAATGACGGGGCTGCTCGGTTATGGCGACACCGAAGAGCGCCGCACCCCGGACGACATTTCTATCGAACGGGAGATCGACATCGTCGAGGCCGTCATCCAGCGCACCAACAGCGCTGTCCACCTCGTTGGGCATTCGTGGGGTGCCACGGTGTGCTTGGCGACTGCGCTTCGTGACCGGACCAAAATCACGAGCCTGACCTTGATCGAGGCGACCCCCGTTCAATCTGCTTCGCCACTCCGGCGATCTCGCGCTGTACGAGCAAGTGCGCGCGATGACCGACGCTTATGTCCGCGCCTGTGACGACGGAAAGCTGCTGGCTGCGCGGAGCATCATCGACTTCTACGGCGGTTACGGCAGCTTTGACGCCCTCCCAGCCCGGACCCGGGACTACATTGTTGCCACCACGCCGACGAACGTTCTCGACTGGTCGTCGGCATGGAGTTTTCGATGTGCCGCTTGCCGCCTATGCAGGCATCGCTGCGCCAAGCCTCTTCGTGCGAGGCGAGTGCGGTCATCCAGCCGTTCAGCGTGTCGCCGAGGTGCTGACTGACGCAGTCTCCAGATCGTCGCTGGTGACCGTTCCCGGCGCCAGTCATTTCATGATCGCGACCCATACGCTGGATGTCGCGAGGCTCATCCGTGAGCACGTCGCGACGGTCGAGACGATGCGCTAGTTTAGCGACCGATCCGCACGGCAGCGCCGGAGGTTTCCACGGCGGTGCCGTGCGAGCAGGAGGCTACCGCGGGGGCGCGGTCGCGGCTCCCGGATACCGGGGCGGCGCTGTCGCCGTGCGCGGCGGGCCCTAGGCTATCGGGCTGCGTATGCAGGGGCGTGTCGCGGCTACCGCTACGGGGGCGGTGCGGCGGCAGTGGGTGCGGCTGCGGTCGGCGGGGCTGCGGGCCTACTACCGCGGCGGCTGCGGCTACGACGCGTACGCAACTATGTTTGCCCCGGCGGGTACTATCCGTACTTGGCGGCGCGACGCAGTTTAATTGCTATGGGGGCATGGCGGACACGCCCCATCTCGATTTATGATGGGGTGGACGCCCCGCCCGACGGCATCGATGTGCCAAAGTGGACGTGTTGAGCACCACTTAAGGGAG
>NZ_JBBIAM010000105.1:0-32656 GCF_054185185.1 Bradyrhizobium sp. UFLA05-153 | reverse complement strand
CCAGAAGGTGCGTGCCGATATCGGCGCACCGGACGATTTGCCGTTGGTCACGGCGGATGCCGCCGAGCCGGCCAGCCTGCGTTCGATGTGCGAGCGTGCGACCGTAATCATCACGACGGTCGGGCCTTATCAGCTCCACGGCCCCGAGCTCGTGGCGGCCTGCGCTGCCGCGGGAACAGCCTATGTTGATTTGTGCGGCGAGCCGGTTTGGATGCGGCGCATGATCGACGCCCATCACGAAGAGGCGAAACGAACCGGCGCGCGCATCGTCTTCTCCTGCGGCTTCGATTCCATCCCGTTCGATCTCGGCGTGCTCACGTTGCAGGAGAAGGCGCGCGAGAAATTCGGGCGCCCTGCGCGGCGGGTCAAGGCCCGCTTGCGCAAGGTGAGAGGCGGCATGTCTGGCGGCACCGCGGCAAGTGCTCAAGCGACATTCGCCTCCGCGGCACGCGACCCGACCCTGATCCGGCTGTTGAGCGATCCCTTCGCGTTGACGCCGGGGTTTACCGGGCCGTCTCAACCGTCGGGCCTCATCCCCGAATACGACCCCAGCACTAAGGTGTGGCTCGTGCCGTTCCCCATGGCGCCGATCAACACCAAGAACGTGCACCGCACAAATTTCCTTTTGGATCATCCCTACGGCACCGACTTCGTTTACGATGAGATGATGGTCGCGCCGGGATTTGGGGAAATCGCAAGCGTGACGACGGAGACGTTTGCCACGCTGGTTTCCTTGCTCCGGACCGGCGGTCTCAAACCCGGCGCCGGCCCGACTCGGCAAGAGCGCGAGAGGGGCTTCTACGACATCCTCTTCCTGGGGGAGCTCCCGGATGGCAGACACGTCGAGGCGGTAGTCACGGGCGACCGCGATCCGGGCTACGGCTCGACCAGCAAGATGATCGCCGAGAGCGCTCTCTGCCTCGTGCGCGACGTGCAAGGCGAGGGCGGCATCTGGACACCGGGCGCGCTGATGGGGCCGGCGTTGTGCAAGCGTCTGGAGGAGCGCGCCGGCCTCACCTTCAGCGCGCGTTGAGAATGCCATAGAGCTTTTCACGCAGGAAGCGCTCGTAGCCCGCGGTGACTTCGACCGCCACCTTCACGAGGTAATCGCAATCGCCGGTGGTGAGATAGGCTTCGATGACTTCGGGAAAATCGGCAAGCAGTTGTCCGAAACGTGCCAGCACTTCCTCAATGGCGATTGGTTGGCCAGTTGCCGATGAAGGGGGCCCAGGTTGGCTGCGAGGTCGAGGACCATTTCTCGGCGGCCGCGGTGCTGATGACCATGTCTGCACTCGGTCTTGCTGCGCTTGCACACCAGCTCCAGGCCGGCAGGATGGCGCGCCAATCACCGTATTAAGAATGCACAGGCTTTTCCGGACAGCGAAATGCTGTAGGCTACGAATTGCGTGGGCTTAGGCTCGGCACTTCAATCAAATGTACACGGGAGGGACCTATGGACATTCGAAAGCTTGCGGCAACTGCCGCGTCGGCTGTCGCCTTGTGCGGGTGGTCGGGCATCGCCGGTGCCGGCCAGTATGACGGCATTACGATCAACATCCTGACGCGCCCGGGACCCGTCATCGCCGGCGCAGTGTCCCAGCGCGGCAAGGAATTCGAGAAGCTGACGGGCGCCAAGATCATCGTAAATGAAGTGCCGTATGCTGAGATCTTCCCGAAGGTTCAGCAAGACTGGTCCACGGGAACGAATTCCATTGATGTTGCCGTCTTCGCCGCCGGCTGGGGCGTCGAGCTCGCGGCGGCTGGGCTGCTCGAAAACCTCGATCCCTACATAGAGAAGGACAAGAAGATCGACCTCCAGGACATCGCGCCCTATTTCCGCGAATTTGCCCAGAAGATCGGCGGGCATACGATGGTGATTCAGGTCGATGGCGACTTCCAGATGGTCTATTACCGGAAGGACATCCTGGAAAAAAACAATCTGCAGCCGCCCAAGACCTGGGACGACTATCTCGCCATTGCCAAGGCAATCAACGGCCAGGATATGAGCGGCGACGGCAAGCCAGGCTATGGCTCCTGCATCTTCAAGAAGCGGAACGCGCAGAGCTATTTCGCCGTACAGACGATCGCTTCGACGTTCGTTCAGACTCAGGGTACAGCCCAGGGCTTTCAGTTCGAAAACGCCACAATGAAGCCCCTTGTCAACAATGCCGGCTGGAAGAAGGCCTTTGAACTCTACAAAGAGACAAGCAAATACGGACCGCCTGAAGAACTAAATATGGACATCGGCGACACCCGTTCCTTGTTCAAGTCGGGCCGATGCGGCCTCCTGATCGAATGGGGCGATCCGGGCCCGCTCCAGCTCGAAGACGACGCAAAGGTGATCAAGAACAAGCTCTACGCCACCAATGTGGGTTCGAAGGAAGTTTTGGACCGCAACACCGGCAAGCTTGTTCCTGTCAGCAAAGAGTCTGCACCGAATGCGATCGACGGCATCAACTATGCTCCGTTCTCCGCCTTTGGCGGCTGGGGCGGCGCCGTCAACGCCAAGTCGGACCCCAAGGTTAAGCAGGCGGCCTACGACTTCTTGTCGTTCATAAGTCAGAAAGAGCAATCCAACGTCGACGTGACCATGGGCTGGACAGGCTTCAACCCATACCGCCTCAGCCAGCTCAAGAGCACGGATCTTTGGGTGAAATCCGGCATGGATGAGGGCCTTGCCAAAAACTACATGGGCGCCATCAACGATGCCCTCAACAACCCCAACATGTCTTCAGACCTCAAGATCCCCGGTGCGCAGCAGTACACCGCCGTCGTGCTCGACACCGAGCTGGCGCGCTATATGGCTGGCGAGATCACCGTGGACGAGGCCTTGAAAAACATTGAGGCCGGTTGGGAAAAGATCACCAAAGACTTCGGCCGCGACGAGCAGATCAAGCAGATGGCACTCGCTGTCGGACCTGCAAAGTGAGCGAGCCTAATGTCTGATGGGACCACTACGAGCCAGCCGGGGATTTCTCCGGCTGGATTTTCTCGGGGTGAAAGCTGGGGCGAGTGGTTGGACCGCCATTCGAGAACGTTTTTCATTGCTCCGGCTGTTACGCTTGTCCTGCTCTTTGCGATTTTCCCAACCTTCTACACGATCGTCTTTGCGATCAGTCATGTAAGGTTCACGGCCACCGGTCTCAAATTCCGGACGGTTTGGTTTGAGAACTTCGCGGCCCAATTTATCGGCAACCAGCAGGTTCACTTCCTTGGCCGCTTCACGAGCATGAGCATCGCCGGCTGGGTATTCAGCCTCGTGACTGCTGGCGCTCTGCTGTGGTGGCTCTATCGCGCCGTCGTCAAGGGAACCACCTGGATCGGCTTGGCCGGGCGGTTGATCAGCGCTGCCATGGCCATGTTCATTGCGCTTCTATTCGCCGCCACCCTGCTTTCCGGTAACCAGTGGGGCACGCTGCTCAATACCCTGTTCTATGTTGTCGCCGGCTGCTCCATCCAATTCGTGATCGGCCTGATGTTGGCCTTCCTGTGCTCGCAGCCCGTTATCGGCAAGAATTTCTTTCGGGTACTGTTTTTCATCCCCCTCATGATTACTCCGCTCGGTGTCGGCTATGCCTTCAAGATGATTCTCGATGTGACCAAAGGTCCGTTCCAGCCCTTCTGGCAATTGGTCGGTCTCGGGAATTGGGCATGGTCAACCGATGCCTGGGCCGCTCGCTGGTTCGTTATCCTGGGGGACTCCTGGCAATGGATCCCCTTCATCTTCATCGTTTTGCTTGCCGCTCTGGAGAACGTGCCCAAGGATCATGTCGAGGCCGCTCAGGTCGATGGCGCCTCCAGTTTCCAGATCTTCCGCGAAATCACCTGGCCGCAAATTCTTCCAGTCGCAGCAACCGTCATGCTCATTCGTATGATCGAGGCGTTCAAAATCGTGGATCTGCCAAATATCATGACAGCCGGAGGGCCCGGGATAGCAACCGAGTCAATGACACTGCATTCTCTGTTTCTTTGGCGCGCCAATGACATGGGTGATTCTGCTGCCGTGGCATATCTTCTCCTGATATTGACCGTCGTCGTGTGCTCCTCGTTCTTCAACTATGTGGTCCTCAAACGGTTACGCAAGGCGCGGGCATGAGCGGGGTGACTTCCAAGATTTCCAGGGACCGGTCCTTCAGACAGCGATTGTTCGAACCGCCTGCCGTGGGCAAGATGTCCCTTATGGCCAACCTTGTGGCCTCCGCTATCCTGTTGTTTTGGTCGCTGTTCGTGCTCTTTCCGATCTATTGGGTGGTCATTACGGCCTTCAAGGATGCCGGGACCGTCAACAACGGACCGTTCTTTATCCCTTTTGTCGATTTCCAGCCGACGCTAAAGGGCTGGATTGCGCAATTCGCAACAGACCCCTATTGCGATGCCTATTCCGTCGGCCGCCAGCTTTTCCTGCTGGTCTACAATCTGTTCGCCTTCATTCTTTCGCCGTTGGTCAAGATCGAAAAAATGGAGCCGCAGATCTGCAAGGTCTACCTTGCCTATACGAATTCCTTTGTGATCAGTTTCGGCGCCACCGCGCTTTGCATTGCGGTCGGATCCATGGCTGCCTACGCACTGGCGCGCATTAGCTACAAGCCGAAGTTCGGGAACATCGTGGTGTTTGTGCTGCTGGCCCTCTCGGCCATCGTCGCTTCCAATTACTTCGATGTTCATTGGACGATTTCAGGCTCCATTGCCCTCGCCCTTTTTTTTCTTCTTGCCCGCACTTTAGGGCGGCGTTTCAAGTCCGCGCTCGGAAATAACGACATTCTGTTCTGGATCGTATCTCAACGCATATTGCCACCGATCGTAGTCATTATTCCGGTCTACATGATGTTTCAGTCGGTCCGCATGATCGACACGCACTTCGCGCTTATCATCGTCTATGCGGTAGCGAATTTGCCAATCGTCGTTTGGCTCATGCATGATTTTTTCGCGAATCTTCCCGTTGAACTGGAGGAATCGGCACAACTCGATGGCTCATCACGCTTCGAAATATTTTGGGACATCGTGTTGCCCTTGACCCGTCCAGGGCTCGCTGCAACCACCCTGCTGACGCTTATTCTCAATTGGAACGAGTATCTCTTTGCGATCTTCCTCACGACCGCTCGAGCCCAGACCATGCCGATCATGGTTGCCGCCAAGAACACCGGCGAGCGGGGCATTCTTTGGTGGGAGATGTGCGCCATTATCATGATCATGATCCTTCCGGTGATCATCATGGCTGTCGTGTTGCAGCGATATATCGCCAAAGGCGTCTTGCTTGGCGCGGTCAAGGGATGAGCGGATGAACAAGACGATTTCAGGCGCCGCTCGCCAGGTCCCGGTCCGTTTCGACAAAGTGCGGAAATATTTCGGTACCGTGAAGGTACTCGAGGAATTCAATCTAAACATCGCGCCGGGAGAATTCCTGGTGCTGCTCGGCGCTTCCGGCTCAGGAAAGACCACCGCGCTCCGCATTCTCTCCGGCCTCGAGACGGCCACCGCCGGCCGCGTGCTGATCGGCGACCGCGATGTTACCGACATCTTGCCGAAATACCGCGACATCTCGATGGTGTTTCAGTCCTACGCGCTCTACCCGCACAAGACCGTGGCCGAGAACATCGGCTTTCCGCTCAAGGTTCGCCGCGTTCCCGAAGCTGAGCGTACCGCCGCGATCAAGGAGGCTGCCGCCCAGGTTCAACTCCAGACCCTACTCGACCGCTACCCCCGAGAGCTATCCGGAGGCCAGCGTCAGCGGGTTGCGCTGGCTCGGGCCATCATCCGCCGCCCGTCGGTGTTTCTCATGGATGAGCCGCTTTCAAATCTCGATGCCAAGCTTCGTGGTCACATGCGCGCCGAACTGAAACACATGCAGCAGTCGCTAGGCATCACGACAATCTATGTCACTCACGACCAGATTGAAGCCATGACCCTGGCCCACCGGGTCGCGATTCTGGAAAAGGGAGTTCTGCAGCAGCTCGATACGCCGGTGAACACGTACAACGATCCTGCCAATCTGTTCGTCGCCCAATTCATCGGCTCACCGCCCATGAACATCATCCATGGGGCTCTGGACGGTAGGGCCTTCATGGGCCACGGAGCCCGGCTGATGTCACCGGTGTCAGGCAGGATCGCCAAGGCCGTCCTCGGCGTGCGGCCTGAAGACTGCACGATCGTTGAGCATGACAAGGGGGATCTGAAGGGCGAAATTTACGCCAACGAGCTGATCGGCGACCACACGCTTGTGACGGTCAAAGACGAAAATGACTTCATCGCCGTGAAGGCCCCTAAGCAGTTTGCCGGCAGGCAAGGCGAGCGCATCGGTGTCTCGCTGACGCCGTCACGCACATTCGTTTTTGATGCTGAAAGTGGCCTACGTGTGCGCTGAAGCGACATCACTCCATGCACGTTGCCATCGGGACGGCATTCAAGTCAGACTTGGTTCTCGTAGACGGCCTGTATTCTTCCGCACGGAAGGCACTTGTCCACACGCACGCACGGCCTGTTGCCTATCCTTGGCAGTACGGCCAACAACATCATCAACCGCCCGCACGTCTCACAGACCGGAGCTTGTGGGATCGTCTTGTCAGAGCTGGTGGACATCGTCGAACCTTGAACGCTCGGCCAGCGGCGTTGCCTCCGCAGTCACAACATTCGCACGCGCCATCCTCACAGCACGATCTAGCTCCCAGAAAGGCAACAAAGATCATTAAACTCCACGCACGCGCGAAGTGATGTGGATGAAGCGGACTACGCCGGTCCATCCGAGTTTGACAGATGTCGTCGCCGGTCCGTCGGTGGTCTTGTCCAGCATCGCAGGGTCCCCTCAGAACTGTAGCCTACGCGCAGCCGCCACCGGCGCAGGAGAAAATAGGTAAGTAATCCTTTTGGGTTAGTGGCGCCGATCCCGCCGCCTATTTGCTGTCCAACGGTGGCCGCATCATTTACGCCCGCGAATATCCCGGCCTGAACGACGGCGCCACGATGCTTTATGTCGCCAGCAAGCGCGATTGCCATCGATGCGCATTGAAGTCCCGCTGTTGCCCCAAGCAGCCGTCACGGAGAATACCGCGCTCAATCTATGAGGGCGCTCGCGACATGGCGCGGCAGATCGCAAAGTCGTGGGAAGGACGCACCTCGCGCCGGCTCCGCAAGAAGATCGAGATGCTGTTCGCGCACTCAAGCGTATTCGCAAGCTCGACCGTTTACGTTTACGAGGCCCAAACGGCGCGCGTGACGAGTTCACCCCTCGGAGCCACCGCTCAGAACCTTCGAAAGATGGCCAAGCTTATCCCGATGCCCACCCCAAGGAGCAAAGCGCACTCGAGGTCACGATGGCAGCATGAAATTCGTCGAGTGGCAGCCCTTCGCCGATCTCGATACCGCCGCGCGCAGGATCGCGAACGGCAAGCGGTGGAGGATGGCCGTATCTTCGCCGAACGCGTCAATGAGCCATTTCTGACGGCTGGCCGCAGTGGTGAGCAATTCCGCACCAGCATCGAGCGCGCCGTCGCTCTCGGCTGGCTGTGGCGACACGCGAGCGGCGCTTGCCTGAAAATCACCGAGGGGGCCGCGCTGTTTGCCTCATCCACGATTAGTGGCTGCGAAAGCACACCTACATAGATTTCGCACAAGCGCACAGCCCGCAAGTTACCTTGCTTGGGATCGCAAGCTAAATCTAGAGACACTTTCGTTTTAGAAGGCCTGCGATGACCCTGCTTGTGACCGTAAATGAGGGAGAGGAGGATCAGACTGGCGCCCCCAACGCGAAGGCTGTGATCGCCGTCGTTGGACTGGCAATTGAGGCCAGAATAGCGGGGATGGCAGCGATGATCGCTGATGGTGACCGGACCGCGTCTCATTTGCGTGACGCCATCCGAAAAGGTGCGCGCGGGATTATAAGCTTTGGCGTATGCGGCGGGCTGGATCCGAAGCTCCGACCGGGTAAGGTTGTCATCGCTTCGTCGGTGTTTGCCGGGAACGATGAAGCCTATCCAAGTGACCTCCCTTGGGCCCAGGAGCTCCTTCGGATGATCCCGGGCGCCGGCTACTCTCCGATTGCTGGAGTGGCTACCCCGATGACAAGTTTTGAGGAGAGACGGGACTTCCATGCCACCACGGGGGCTGTCGCAGCTGATATGGAGTCGCAAATCGTGGCCCGAATTGCTGCCGAATTCAGAATTCCCTTTGCCGCTTGTCGCGTTGTTCTAAACCCTGCCCATCGCATACTTCCGAGAGCGGCGCTCATAAAGATCGGACCCGCGGGTAAGCCTAGACTACGCGAAATTGGAGGTTCAGTTGTTAGCGACCCACGGCAACTTCCTAGACTTAGCCGATTAGCCGTTGACGCTGTTATTGCAGTGAAGGCATTGCGCAGGGCCAAACAACGGCTTGGAATTCACCTCGGTTTCCCGCACCTTCACGGCCGCTTACCGCGTCGACTGCTGCACTTCAAACAATAGAACGAGTCCGATCCCGCCGTCAGTGCTGCTGCCCGCACGGCGACGCCGGCCAGACAAGTGCGAATCCGAGCTGCCAAAAGGATAGCTGGCCCGAGCCCCCGTGCGATCAACGTTATTTCGATGGCGATTCCGAACAGCTACGTCGGCAGCGCGCTCACGAGTCCGACTGCGGGCCGAGCTTTGGCATAGCTTTCGAACCCGTACGTGAGCGCAGGAAGGCCTTGCTCACCGCTACGGCCGGCGCAGCCAAAAAGGCGGTCAAGGCGGCCCACGAAAGGATGGGCCGCGGCGCGGCCTCATGGCGCTCAGGAAAATCCGCCGCCGATCCAAAGCAGCCTCTACGTTTTATGAAGCGCCAAGCGAGCGGGTTCCATTGGCTCCAGACCTGCTCGGCCTGCGCTGCCAACAGGCCGCAGACGATCTCCGGCGGAGGTCCAAAAACCTCAGGTAGCTTGTTCGATAAACCGTCGTCCTTCAGCACGTCCCATTTCGAACATCCGCCCATCACAGGAGACGAGAGGGCGAACACCACCCGACCAATCCGCGCCTCCCTTGAAGAAAACGAACACATCGGGCAAGGTTCAACGATCGAATACAAGGTGCAATCTTGCAGACGCTTTCGTTTGAGGACCTTTTGTGCCGCGGAAAGTGCCACGAGCTCCGCGTGGCGCGTCACATCGCTCTCCGATGAAACACGATTGATGGCCTCGGCGATGACCTGTCCTCGAGAAACAATCAGGGCGCCGAACGGCAGCTCTCCTTTCTTCGCTCCAAGTCGAGCGACTTCAAGGCATCGCTCCATCATCTGCAAATCTTGAAGGTGAGCTTCCGGCTTGCTCATGAGCATCAGCTGCTCCATCAGAGTTGACGAGCAGTCCCTCTTGGTTGCTGCGTTCCTGGGCCCAGCGCGTCATGGTTTCGCGGCCAGGGCGATCTGTTCAATCCAGACGGGAAGTTAGGCGAAGCAACCCCTCCCGCACTATGCGATTTCGGCTAACGGGGCCACGTTCATCGGATAGGCTGACGCGCTCGGTCGCTTTCCTGTCGCGGCTGCTCGAAGCTGGCGTTGACGTGCGCTTTGCCGATCTGCCGCAGATCGACGGTGCGCCCGGCCGCTTCCTGTTGCAGCAAATGGTGGCCGTTGCCGAGTTGGAGGCGGGCATGATCAGCAGGCGCACCAAGGATGTTCCGCATTCAGACGCGCTGAGCTTCGGCGCGACGCTGGCTCAAAATCTCAATTTTTTGGCGCATGATAGCAAGCTTTGTTTGGCCGCAATGCGCTAACGCCCGGCGCTATGCAAGTACGACAAAAAGCGGCTGCGATAATCAACACACTCGCACGACAGGATCGCGGTTCGCTAGGGCGCGGCTTCAGACTCCTAAAGCGATATGTGTTCCTGGCCTCGGTTGTTTGGCTTGCCGCTTGGTTAGCTGCGATGGTCTGGATGTTGTTCAGATTGTAGCCCGCCCGTTCTCACGGGCTAGCATCGTGCTGATTGCAGCCAGATCGCTTTTCCGGATGTTTTGTTGTGAGCAGCGAAGCCGTATGCCTGATTTGTAACCACCCCCGAGTGCTCAAGGGCGCTTTTCCTGTCGCAAAGGGTTACGACCTAGGATTCTACGAATGCGTCGGTTGCGGCAGCGACCTGTGGCTTGTTGCCAGAGCGTCCAAACCATCGGTACCTAAGCTACGGAGGGGACGACCTTCTCGCGGTCAACAGCTCAAGGCAATTGACGCCGCGCTAAAGAAATTTGCTCGGATCGCAGTTGCTCCAAAACAGAAAGGGCCCTCAGCGTGAACAGGCGGGCCTCCTCTTCATCGCCCGAGCCGTCGGCGGTGCATAGCGGGCCCGATAGCAGCCGAACCTGCGCTTATTCGCCCTCCTCATTGAGGATCAGAGCGCCGCGTCCGAAGAACGTAACGCCAACGCAGCCTGTTCGACTTGCCGATGTCCCATCATGATCTTCAGTCCGGTTACCTAGACAGACTGGATCACTGATCCCTCTGCGTCGCAACAGCCTCCGTTTTCAACGGAATCGGCCCTTCGCGGCAGTTTGCGCGATGCATTGACAGTCCGAAGTTGGAGACACACCGGAAGTCACCGGCTCGGGGGCAAACCGACGCTTTTTCGGCCCCTCGTGTTCGCGATAGCACGTACGGGATCGTCGTAGACTACCAGTCAAGCCGGGCGATGACGGTGACAGTCCCGTAGCCTGCATGGTGCGAAGCAAAATGCGTGGTTGCGTCAACTACCCCGATGTCGCTTCCACCTTCGATCTTTGAGCCAGGCTCCATAAATTCGCCACCGATACAGGCATCACAATGCCCACGTTCGCTCGGAGGCGGTGCGCAAAGCCGATCCTGGTCAATCTTGGGACCAGTTCTTGAGAGCAGACGGCCTGTCAGCGCCGCCGCACTTGCCTTGCTTCCGGCAGCGCGAGCACGCGAGTTCCACGCCAAGCGGAACCGGGCGGGGGAAGGAGGACGGGGGTGCGGCAGAACCTATCGGCACAGGTTCAGCACGAACTGTCGACCGAAATCGACCTGAGCCGGTGGGCCGGCTCGGTCGGGCTCGCAGTCTTGGTCGGCATCGTCTATTTCCTAGCGGCGCGACTCAGCCTTGCCATGCTCACCAAACCTGAGGGTGTTGCCGTTTTCTGGCCTGCCGCAGGTGTCTCCGCCGGCGTGCTTATCGCACTTGGGCCGCGAACGCGATGGCCTGTCGTGATCGGTACCATGACTGCAACCATCGTCGCGAATCTCCTCGGTGACCGGAATTTCTGGGGCGCGGTTCTCTTCGGCGTGTGCAATGCAGGGGAAGCCGCGCTCGCAGCATGGCTCATCGGGCGCTTCTTCGGTCCGGACTTCAGATTAGACAAGGTGCGCAACGTGGCGGGGCTGCTGGCGGCAGCAATTGCGGGAACCGCAGTCTCGGGGATCGGCGGGGCGATCGTCTTCAAGTTGTTTCACAGCGCGACGGCGCCGATGCTGACGACCTGGTATCAGTGGTTTGCATCGGACGCGTTGGGAATCATCACGGTTGCGCCGCTGCTGATAGAGCTTGCCTCAGCCGCGCGCGACCGGCCTCCGCTGAGCGAACTCGTCGAAGGAATCGCGGCGGTCGCAACTCTGGCTCTGGCGAGTGCACTTGCCATCTTTCTCCGATCGGAGCTGTTGGCGAATGTCGGGCCGGTCGCGGTGCTATTTGCGCCACTGCTGTGGCTTGCCGCCCGTTGCCGGCCGGCCTTTGCCGCGGCAGCCGCGTTCATCATCAGCCTTTCCATCGTTTGGACGACAACCTTCGGCATTGGCTATTTCGGCAATCGCGACCTCACGACGAACGAGCGCGTCCTGGCGGCACAGATCAGCATCTTACTTGTGACGATCGGCGCATCGGTCGTTGCTGCGTTGTTTGCCGAAATTCGGGATAAGAGGAAGGTGGCCGAGGCTGCCCTGCATGCCAGCGAAGCGCAACGCTATCTCATCGAGACCGAAAAGCTGGCCGCACTCGGCCGTCTCGTAGCGGGGGTTGCACATGAGCTCAACAGCCCAATCGGCATCAGCCTGACGGTGGCCTCGACGCTAGACCGCCGTTGCACCCACTTCGCGGACCAGATTGTTTCCGGGCCGCTGCGCCGTTCGCGGCTGGCCGAATTCACTGACGGTTGTCGCGACGCCGCAAACCAGCTCGTCGCGAATCTCCAGCGCGCGGGAGAGCTGATTCAATCGTTCAAGCAAGTCGCCACCGATCGCAGCGATGCTGATCGGCGTTTGTTCGACCTCAAGCTCGCGACCGAGCAGATCGTTGCGAGCATACGGCCAGGCCTGCCGAAGTACCGGGACTCGCTTTCGCTCGCCCTGCCCTCCGACATTATCCTGGACAGTTACCCGGGCGCCTACGGGCAAGTGCTGACCAACCTCATCTTCAATGCCGTCACTCACGGCTTCGCTGACGGGCTTGGCGGATGCATGCTGATCGAGGCGCGTCGCCTCGGCCCGGAGCAGATTGAGATCACTTTCTCGGATGATGGAGGCGGTATTCCGGAGGAGGTTCAGCGTCACGTTTTTGATCCATTCTTCACCACTAGACGGGCGCAGGGCTGTACCGGGCTCGGCCTTTACATCGTCCATAACCTTGTGACGGATCAGCTTGGCGGCAAGATCACGCTCGTCTCTGCGCCAGGAAAAGGTACGACCATTCGTATGACGCTTCCTCTGCTTGCCCCCGGAGCAAGCAGAGACGTCCAGGCTCCGCAAACCATGGTCAATGTCGCTGCCGTCGGGCATGGTGCAGCAGGAGACGCAGCGCAGTAAGTCTGCACCTGCCCAAGCCAAGCCTTCTGAGGGCAATCAGGCCCGTAGGGAAGCGCCTGCCAGCACTCTTCGCATTTTCCCGCGTGTCGCCCGCGTAGCGGGCGATTGCGGAGTACAACAAACTCGCGAACCGCCGGTCGATTCGGAGTTTTCACGGCCGGTCGGCCGACGAGTGATCCGAGGAATCGCGGCGATGCGGGATTTGGTCGCGATCGGGGCACAGCGGACATTGCCCGGACGTGCACATTTGAGCCTTCGCTGCGTTGGAAAGGTATCACCATGAGGAAGACGTTATTGGCGCTCGCTACGGCCGCGACATTGGCCGTTTCCGCAGCCTCGCCCGCTTATGCTGGTCCGCGCACTTATCCCGGACCCGGCGGCTATCCGTACTGGTCGGGCTATGTCGATGCTCCGGTTGGAGATCCGATGCCCCCCTGCTACTGGCGTACCCAGCGCTTCTGGGACGGTTATGGCTGGCGCGTGCGCCGCGTGCGCATCTGCGGCTGATCGTCGAATTCCACGGCGGACGCCTGTGGGCCACTTGCCAGCCATGCGGGGCTCTCTTTCAGTTTGCGATCCTGCTCGGCCGTCATGATCAACCGATTGTCTATTTTTGGGCGCCCATCTGCGGCGCGGCGGCAGTCTAGTTAAGGTCTGTCCAGCGCGGTGAAGCGGACTAGTTTTGCTCACGCTGAGTTCTTCGCATTTTGACCCAACTGGCCGGCAATATTTCGTTGTAATAGTGGCTCCGTCGCGACGTGCCGAACTGCTCTACCGGTCCCTATGCGAGCCTCGGGGTGGGCATCGGGATAAGCTTGGCCATCTTTCGAAGGTTCTGAGCGGCGGCTGCGAGGGTGAACTCGTCACGCGCGCCGTTTGGGCCTCGTAAACGTAAACGGTCGAGCTTGCGAATACGCTTGAGTGCGCGAACAGCATCTCGATCTTCTTGCGGAGCCGGCGCGAGGTGCGTCCTTCCCACGACTTTGCGATCTGCCGCGCCATGTCGCGAGCGCCCTCATAGATTGAGCGCGGTATTCTCCGTGACGGCTGCTTGGGGCAACAGCGGGATTTCAATGCGCATCCATCGCAATCGCGCTTGCTGGCGACATAAAGCATCGTGGCGCCGTCGTTCACCAGCGCTCCGGTTGTGGTAAGAAACTTGCCACCCGACAGCGGTAGGCGTCATCGGCATGATCATAGGTGAAGTCGTCGCGCGAGAAGATCCGTCTGTGCGGGCCGACTTGTCTAACACCGTGACGTGTGGCTCGATGCCGTACTCATAGACCAACCAGCCGAGCATCTCGGCTGAGCCATAGCCGCTATCGCCGAGAAGCCGGCCCGGATACCGAGGACTATCTGGCTTTTCTCAACATTGAAATCAGAGGCGGTGCATTTTCGGGTAGAATGTTTTTCTGAGCCACAAAGCCGCCGCGCTCATAGAGCGGCGTATTTCTCGGACTTGAGTTTTCGAGATAAGCAGGCATGCCTGTTTCGTCGATCCTCCTGAGCGCCGCGTCAAGAATCGCCGATCCCAGCCCCATCCCCTGAAAAGGGGGATCAACAGCCATAAAACTCAAATAGAAATGCATTTCGCGCGGATGCGCCCTTTCCAATTCGCCGGATATTGCAGCCCCTCGGACTATCCCCCCCAATCCGCACATCTTCAGGAATAGAGGCAACAGCTTCAACTGCTCAAAGAATCCAGGAGGCCAAGCAGGTATCCCTGGCGGCAGCCATATTGCACATGCCGCGCCGTCATCGCTCATCCATACTTCGCCGGCGGGTATTGCGCGCGTATACAAGTGCCAAAAGAAGAATGCCTCTAGTACCGAAGGCCGTTCTGGCCCTGATCGAGCCAACCAATCCATAACGGGGTCGTTGAGAAATGCCCTCGTCAACAGCCGCGCGAGTTGGTGCGCATCCTCCAACCTTGCGCGTCGCGGCGCGGAAGCAGCCCTAAGTCTCCGCGAATGTTCGTCCTTCATCCGCTCGCTCACCGATTAGCAGACCATATCTCGGTCGCAGAAAGTGGGTTGTCTCAACTCGTCCAACCTTCCCGACGAAAGCCGGCTCTCGAACGATCGACGTTGGCCGTCGGCCTCTCTGGCTTGGTCCGCCCCAGGAGCCGCTGCCGTCCGGCAAGGCACGTCGGTCATCCTGGTCCTAAGCCGGTACAAGTGTATCGGGTGCAATCTTGGTAAACGCCCCGACACTCGAACGATGGCAGCTGGTTCAGATGACGGCAGTCGCGATAGCGGGCACGACAGGTACTTATGCATTGCTGTTTAGCGGTTGGAGCGGCCGCAACAGTATGAGAGGCGAGATCGGCGTCGCGCGCCGTCGCCGGCAAACCCGGCATTATCGTGACGGCAAGCGCCGCCAGTGACCCGAGCCAAACGTTCTTCCTCATGTTTCTCTCCGCCGATATCCGGTACGAACCCGCAGTCTGGGCCCGAGCCGGATTGCGCGCTATGCACATTCGGCACCTGCTCTGCGTGCGTTGAGCGAGCAATCAGGCGGCGATGCAGAATTCGGCCATGCGGCTCTCCAAGAGAGCGCACCATAAACACGCTACGCCTTGCTCCTGCAGCCGTGTCTAGAATTGGACGGGGCTCTATGTCGGTGTGAACCGCGCAACCTGATCTCCAGCCACTTCGACGGCGAGCTTCGACATCGTGGAATGAGTGTTGTTATCACGCCATGTGAAGCGCAGGCTGCGATCAATTTCGTTTCGAGGCCTGCCGCCGCCCCGACGCAGGTAGAACGCTGCGTCGGCCATCTGGCGTCAGCCGAATCCGCATAGCGCGCAGTGCGAAGTCGGTACTAAATAGTGTGGCTTATCGGCGACCCGATAAGTTCGCGTTTCTTTAGGCACACAACTCTCTCAGGCCCACCAACATTCTATGCCAGAGGGGTACCATGTTCTTCAAATACTTGCGCGTACTCGCCATCACCGTTCCCGCATTAGTTGTGACTGGCCTAGCGTCGGCACATGCAGCCCCTCCACGTCATGTCCCGCTACCGAAGACGATCGGCTTGGCCAAGGCGGAAATAGTGTCCCCATGTCTCGTCGTTCGGGAGGTGCGGAAAATTCCGCCGTCAGTTTATAGCTGCAAGGCCGGCTTCGTTGTGCCGCAAGATTTGTTCGATCGTAACAACCCGAACAATTTACGATCAGATTATCCAGCTCCGCCTGCTCAGCCTGGCCAGTTCTAATCGCTATGTGAAAGCTGTCCATAGAGACTCAGACGAAGGCTGCGCTGTTCAGCTTTGGCACTCCCGGAAGCCAATCGGCGATGCTCGTTTCCGACCACGTTCCCCATTTGAATGTGGACGCGCAGCGTAAGGCTACCAGCGCCAACAATTGCGCTTCCTTGAATTGCGTCTCTTTGCCGAAAATGCATAGCGGGCTTGGCTCGGCCGGATATCTTTGTCTCAGCCGGGCCCGAGGCGACGACGATGGAGAGCACCGAACGGATCGGATCCTATGGAGGTCGGCTTCGGGTCTTGGCCGTGTCAAAACGGCTTCAAGGGGCGTCTGCCCCGGGAAGCCAGGAAGCGCGCCTGTCTCAGACCGCAATCGCAGCGATCAGTGGCGTGGTCCCGATGATCGCCATCTCGGCCGCTACTTTTGGGAGCGTTTTGGTGAGGACGTGCGACGCTCCCATGCGGGCCCTCATCGTGCCGAACGGATGCTCGACCGTCTCCCGACGCTGACGCATGGCTTCCGGGGCTTCTAGGCGCTGCTGCACGGCCTCGAGCAGATACTCGTGCTCCCGTTCCAGCCGCCGGCTGGACTGCACTCGGTTCAGGTAGCCATAGATGTAAAGCTTGGGGAGCACCGAGGGGTGGTACGATGGCCGGCCAGTCGCCGCCGGCTCTGCCCCCTCAAAACCCATCTCAGCCAAATCCAGCGCATCGACAAACGCGTCGATCACACGAACAGGGTTGCTCCGTGTCCGTCATTTCAAAAGACGATGCCGACAGCACCCACTACGTTGCTGCTTTGCAACGGCGTGTGTTAGGCTGCGATCTGCTCAATGGGGCGCGCGACGGCATTGAAGGGTGTGGCGTATGCCAGTTTCACTCGCCAACTCCGAGGTGATCTATGAGGCCCTCAAAGCCTGCGACGTGAGGATCATTTCCGCTCTGCCGGAAACCTGGCTGGTCCACCTTATCCGCATGGCCGACGACGACCCCGAAGTCACGCTGATACGCGTCGCCAAGGAAGAAGAGGCGATTGGCATCTCTGCCGGAGCACATCTGGCAGGTATCAGCTCCGCGCTGCTAATGCAGAACCACGGTTTCCTCGCAGCCATCAACCCGATCGTCTCGCTGGCGCTGCTCTACAAGATTCCGCTCCTGATGCTCATCAGCTACCGCGGTCACATGGGCGAGCGCGATCCTTGGCAGACACAGGGTGGCATGGTGACTGAGCCGCTGTTGCGGACCCTGGGTATTCCCGTCTGGCACCTATCAAACCCCGATGACGCTCAACGCCGCATCAAGGATGCGCAGACGCTGGCACACGCTTCGCTGTCGCCGGTCGCCGTGCTGCTGACCCGCGAGTTGATGTGGGAAGAGTAGCCATGCTGCGCGTCGATGCCTTGCAGGCAATCTATCCTGAGGTGAAGGATCAGATCGTTGTCACAATCATGGGCGCCGTCGCTGCGGAGCTCTACACGCTTGGCCACCGCCCCAACTTCTTCTACCTGGAGCATGCGATGGGGCTGGCTTCCTCTATGGGACTGGGCATCGCGGTCGCCATGCCCCGCCACAAAGTGGTTGTGATCGACGGCGACGGCTCGCTGCTGATGAACCTCGGCACGCTGAGCACAATGGCGCGCTACTCACCCGGCAACCTGGTGCATATCGTCTTCGACAACGCAAGCCTGCTTTCCGTCGGCGGCTTTCCCACAGCGACTGCGACTGGTACCGATTTGGCGGGCGTGGCGCGGGCTTGCGCCATTCCGCAGGTAACAGAGTCCGACACGCCAGAGCAGCTCAAAGGCGCGGTTGCAGGCGCATTGGCGGGCGGGACGCTGACGACGATCGTCGCCAAGGTCGAGGCGGTTGGACCCAAATCGTTTCACATGGATTTGCCACTATTGGAGAATCGCTTCCAGTTCAAGCGTGCGCTGGAGGCGCTGCGGCAACACGACTAAGACGTGACCTGCGTTTGAAGTGAAGGAGGCGAGCATGGCGGATAGACAATCTAGCGGCATATTGGCCCAACTGGTGGAAGAGCTGAACTCAAAGCGAATTCACGTCGTGGACCTCACCACGACACTAAGCCCCAGCACGCCCGTGATCGATTTGCCGCCGATCTTTGCGCCGTCGCCGGGGCTGACGCTCACCGAGATCTCGCGCTACGATTCCCGTGGCCCGGCATGGTACTGGAACGTGCTCACGCTCGGCGAACACACGGGGACGCACTTCGACGCGCCGATCCACTGGATCACCGGCAAAGATCTTCCCGAGAATGCGACCGATACGATCGCGCCGCGCAAATTCATCGGCCCCGCTTGCGTCATCGACGTGACGGCGGACGTTCAGGCCAATCAGGACTTCCTGCTCACACCTGAGCGTGTCCAGTCCTGGGAGGCGACGCATGGTCGTATCCCCGCCGGAGCATGGGTACTGCTGCGCACCGGCTGGAGCGCCCGCACGACTCGCGAGGAATTCCTCAACGCGCGCGACGACGGCCCCCATTCGCCGGGGTTCTCGAAGGCATGCTCCGAGTTCCTGGCGCACGAACGCGATGTCCTGGGCGTCGGCGTAGAGACCATCGGAACAGACGCCGGGCAAGCCGGCACCTTCAATCCGCCATTCCCCAATCACGGTACAATGCATGGCGCAGGCAAATTCGGCATCACGAGCCTGATCAATTTGGACCAGTTGCCGCCAATCGGCGCTGTGGTCATCGCCGCACCGCTCAAGATCGCCGACGGCTCAGGCAGCCCGCTGCGCGTCATTGCACTTGCACCCGCGTGATGCAGACGCCAACCGATCGGCGTTCGATTTTTCAGCGAACTACTCTGCACCCAAAAACACACCCAAATTGCGATTTTTGGCCTTTGGGGCGGCTCACGTACCGTCCGAGAATTGTGATATATATATCTGATTTTGCAGATGTTTTTGTGGTGGGCGCACCAGGGCTCGAACCTGGGACCCGCTGATTAAGAGACACGCCACTCGCGTTGATTTCACGAGAGAATTTTTCCAACTAAGCCAAAATCGGATCAATACAGATCAATAGCTTACAGCGAATAATCCAACCGCGGGAGAGCGCGCACATGGGTGGCGGACCGATCCATCCGAAAGGTGTCGGGGGTTCGAGTCACTGGAGCGCTACCGCCTTTCTCCACACCAACCAAACCTACGATATCTCATCCGATCTTACGCATGAGGCACTTCGTCGGCGCCGCAGTGGGCTCAGGTCTTACGCTCTTTAAGAACTCCGTTGAAGGGCGACGAACGTTAGTATCGGGCGCCAAAAGGCGACGCTACGTCGCCTACTGTCAGGGTTATCAGAAGGATCGCCAGCGCCACCCGCTTCGGCCACGTTCTTTATGAGCGCTCGAGTTCGAACGACGATGTCGCCTGCTCGCTTACGATCGTTTGGGATATTATTGTCATTTTTCGAGCCGCCTTCGCGCACTCGGCGGCTCTGGTCTCGTACCTCTCCAGCTTCGTCTGTAGATCACTCAGCACAGTGCCCTCCACGCTTCCCACGCGAGCGTGAATGGTTGTCGGGGGGCTTCGACCGAAAAGATGACCGACTCCCGGCAATTTTGGAGCGGACAAAAGTCGACTTGGAGCGCCTAACCTACGGCGCTCCCGCCCACTCTAGCGGTTGCGAGCCGTCTAAGAAAACGCCCCGCTGTGCATCGGCGGGCTTTTTTCGTCTCACTTAGCGCGCTTGCTGCTTTCGCGTCCCGGTCAATCGTCGTCGCGATCCCGGCCGCGACGCCAACCACCCTCATAACGTGGGCCGTAGTAGCCGTAGCTGTGTCGATAGCGATAACGGTCTCGCCACTCATCGTCGTCACGGGGTCGATAGTATCCGTAGGGGCGATAATAGTCCGGCTGCCGCCAGCAGCGTCCCCACTCATTGCAGACCAATCGGACCTGTTCGATGCCTGACACCGACGCCACAGGTGGCGCGATCGGCATGGCGCTGGCGCTGGTCGCAGCCAATCCGGCGAGCGCTGCGGCAGAAAAAAAAAGAACGGCAATCGGCTTTGCCATCGAAGCCTCCATAGTTGAACTCGTGTGCAGTGTGGCGGTGCTGGGCTGAACCGCGGTTGAATGGGCGTCGCCGAAAAACGCCGCGATCGTGAACGCGGGGACAGACGCCGGTCGCTAGTTCTTCGAGGCTGCGAGCCGGTCTTGCGAGCTCTGCGGCAGAAGAACGGATAGGATCCAGCACCAGCTCAGGCACCTAGTTCACAACCACCCTGGACTACATCTAAATTTGGGTGGCTCGCGAATGCCGCGAGCATCGTACTAGCTATAAGCCTGCCGGGCGGACGGCTCGCCAGAGTCCGCTATGCCCCGATAGCGACGAACTTCCGCAGCGCAGCGAAATGACGCGATGGGCCATGTGTGGACGGCTCCGGGTTGGCAAGAGTTTTCTTCACGCTTGCGGCGGTGGTCGGAGCAGCCATGTGTTCGGCCTATTAGCGCGGTTCACCTGACCGCTGGCCATAATGCCCTCCGCGGATCAGGTCCCGGTCAAAACCTCGCATTCGATGATGCCGTGGCCCATGTGGGTTGTCCTGATCGCCGGATCGACCGGCGCTGCATTACGTGCTGTTCGCTCTCCCAACCGTTACGTCACGCCGGATATCCGGCGCGATTCCTTTACGTCGCGAGTGCAGCGGGCTCCCGGTAGCGTTCGCCCCTGGCCATCATGGCCCACGCCATGCGGGAATCTTGTTGGCGAGCGCGATCGCAGCAACCCTGGTCGGTCGACGCGCCAGCAGCCCCGTAAGCCAGGGCCGATGCCCCGTGCCATGGATCTTGGCATAGCGGATCACGGCGAGCGCGCCAGCCGTGAACAGGCTGCGCAAATAGCGATCGCCTTGTTTGCTGATACTGCCGAGCTTGTCCTTGCCCCCGCTCGAGTTCTGCCTCGGCACAAGCCCGACCCAGGCCGAGAAGTCCCGTCCCGATCGGAAGGCCTTCGGATCAGCAATACTCGCGACCAGAGCCATTGCCAGCGCCGGACCAACGCCGGGGATCGCGTCAAGCCGCTTGCTCGTCGCATGTGATCGATGCCAGGCGATGATGCAGCGGTCGAACTCCAGGATCTGGGCCTTCAGTGACCGCAATTGACTGCCGAGAGCCGTGACGCAGGCGCGCGCCACCTCCGGCAGCCGGTGGTCGGCTGGATCGGCGACGACCTCCAGCAGTTGCTCGACACCCCTGCGTCCGACGGGGGAGACGATCCCGAACTCGGCAAGATAGGCACGGATCGAATTGATGATGGCAGTTTGCTGGCGGATGAACAGATGGCGCGCACGATGAAGCATCAGACAGCTCTGTTGCTCGAGGGTTTTGGTCGGCACAAACCGCATGTTGGGTGACCGCCTCGCAAATCGCCTCCGCGTCCGTGCTGTCGTTCTTCTGCGCACATAGGCCGGAGGCATTAATCGCACCGTATGCCCCAACGCCTGCAGCTCGCGGGACCAATAGTGGGATGACGCGCAAGCCTCGATCCCGACCAGGCATGGCGGCAACTTCTGGAAAAATGCTACGACCTGCTGGCGCTTTAACTGACGGCGGATGACCACCTGGCCGGCTGCATCAACGCAATGCACTTGAAAGACCGACTTCGCGATATCCAGACCGATTGTCGAAATTGACTGCATAGGCTGCTCCTCCGAATCGTGGGAGCCTCAAACGGCACCCACTGCTTGGCGCTCTCACGCCGGTGGAGGAGCCGTCCACAGCATCACAACCGGACCGGTGCACTGCAGCAAACAATGTTTCTATTCGATTACTTCGTTGGCGGCCGCAAGTAGGGCCGGCGGCACGGTGAGACCGAGGGCCGTTGCGGTCTTGATGTTGATCACCAACTCGAATTGGGTCGGTCCCTGCACCGGCAGGTCGGCCGGTTTCTCACCGCGCAGGATGCGGTCGACATAGCCTGCGGCCTGTCGGAACAGCTCCGGGATGGAGACGCCATAGGCCAAGAGACCGCCCTCGTCGGCAAAGGAGCGCAGCGCGGAGACCAGCGGAAGCCGGTGGCGTGCCGCCAAATCGACGACGCGTTTGTGATGCCCCGTCGTGAACGGATCGGGCGGCACCAGCAACGCACCTCCCGGCTCTCGCACAAGCCCCGCAATACCCGCTTCGATTTCCGCAACGTCGCGCACCGGCGTATCGAGCACGTCCAACGAGAATTGTCCGGCCGCTGACTGGGCCGACTGCAAGGTTACCTTGGCACCGGGATTATCGGGATTGTAGAGGTACGCAATGCGGGTCACTTGTGGCGCAACCTGCTTGACCAGATCGAGCCATTTCGCGCCGAGCGTCGGCTCCAGGTGCGAGAAACCCGTCATGTTGCCGCCAGGATGCGCGAGGCTCGCCACAAAACCCCGCTCCACCGGCTCGCTCACGCCAATGAACACGATGGGCACTCCGGGAAACGCCGATCCGATCGCGCGCAAGCCGATGCTGCTGTTGATCGCAATCACCTCCGGCACCCTTTGCCGCAGTTGCTCTGTGATGCCGCTGTCCAGCGGTCCCCAGAGATAATCGACGCTGACATTGCGACCGGCCACCCATCCAGCCTTTTCCAATCCCTCTCGGAACGCGGCGGCGCGCAGTAGTCCTTGCTGGTCGCCCTCAACGAATTGCATCACCACTGAGACCCGCCGCGGCTGCTCGCGCTGCTGCGCGCGTCCAGCGACAGGCCAAGCAACCGCCGCACTACCGAGAAGCGTGATGAACTCGCGTCGCCTCATAGGCCTTACCCCGAGCCGGAGATAGCCTATCACATCGAATGGGAGCTGTTAGCGTCGCACATGAACTCGGCTCCGGAATGACCGGAATGGATTCCGTTTGCTCGTAGCACTTCCATCGCTCCGCGTGCTTTGCTAGAGGCGTTTGGCCTTTATCCGGTCCCCGAAGTCTCAGTCGACATTGCTGTGTCGCCCGCATTTCGTTCACGCGTCACCAGCTTGAAAAACATCGGTACAAAGAGGATAGCGAGGAAGGTTGCGGCCAGCATACCGCCGATTACGCCAGTGCCGATGGAATGCCGGCTCGCGGATCCGGCGCCGGCCGAAACCGCCAAGGGCACGACGCCGAGGATGAAAGCGAGCGACGTCATGATGATCGGACGAAAGCGCAGTCGGGCCGCATCCATTGCCGCATGGTAGACGGAAAGTCCTTCGCGTTGGCGCTGCGCCGCAAATTCGACGATCAGAATGGCGTTTTTGGCAGACAATCCGATCAGGGTCACAAGACCGACCTGAAAATAGATGTCGTTCTCAATACCTCGCAGATAGATTGCCACGATGGCGCCAAACAGCGCGAACGGCACCGCCGTGATGACAGCGAGCGGCAACGACCAGCGCTCATACTGCGCGGCCAGAATCAAGAACACCGCGAGGAGTCCAAACAGGAAGCCTGTCGACCCGGTCCCCGCGGTTTGGATTTCCTGAAAAGCCGAGCCCGTCCAGCCGATGCTGTAGTCCGACGAAAGCGTCTCCGTCACGACTTGCTGAATTGCCGCGATGGCCTGCCCGGAGGACACGCCGGGAGCAGGATTGCCGAGAATTTTTGCAGCCGGGACGACATTGAAGCGATCCACGACGTCGGGTCCGATAACGCGATGAACCGTTAGCAGCGCATCGAGCGGAACCATGGTGTCGTTTTTCGAACGAACGAACACATGCCGCATGTCCTCGGCCGACTCGCGAAAGGCACCTTCGGACGACATCGTCACCCGATAGGTGCGCCCGAACAGGATGAAGTCGTTGACGTAGAGGCTGCCGAAAGTGCTCTGCATCGCCTCGAAGATGGTGTTGATCGGTACCCCGAGAGCCTTTGCCTTGTCTCGATCCACATCGAGGCGGTATTGCGGCTCGTCGGTCGTAAAGGTGGTCTGCACGCCGCTCAGTTCTGGCCGCTTGTTCGCGGCCTGCACCACCCGTTGTGCCGCCTCGGCGAGTGACTGAAGGTTGCCACCTGAGCGATCCTGCAAATAGAACTCGAAGCCGCCGGTGGTGCTCAGGCCAGGAATTGGCGGCGGATTGATGCCGATAACAATGCCGTCGCGGAAATCTGCGTTGAGCGCGGAAAAGGCTGGCGCCAGATTGCGCGCGTCAAGTTTTGGGTCGCGGCGTTCCGACCAGCCTTTTAACGTCACGAACGAAATGCCCGCATTTGTTCTCTGAGAGCCGCTCAACAGATCGTAGCCGGCAATCGTCACAACATCCGCGACCGCTGGATTCGTCATTGCTCCTTCTGTGACCTTGGCGGTCACCTGGAGCGTGCGATCGAGCGAGGCCGCGGGCGGCAGCATCGTCACCAGGAAGATGTAACCCTGGTCTTCGGGAGGCACGAGGCCGCCGGGAACGCGTTGAAATAGCCACCAGGTCACTCCCAGCATCGCCGCAATAAGAGCGACCGCGGTCAAGACATGCCTGAGGAAGAAACCGACGCCGCCAGTGAAGCGCTGTGTCACCCAGTCGAAGCCACGGTTGAATATCCGGAATGGCCGCCAGGTTTCCGTGTGTCCCGGTTTCAGAAACACTGCGCAAAGCGCCGGCGTCAGGGTCAGCGCCACAATTCCGGAGATGATCACCGATACTGCGATGGTGACCGCAAACTGCCGGTAGAGTTCGCCGGCGAGGCCGCCGAGGAAAGAGACCGGGACGAACACCGCGCACAAGACCAGCACGATCGCAACCAGCGGTCCGCTGACTTCCTGCATCGCGAGGACAGCAGCCTCGCGCGGGCTCTTGCCATCGGTGGTCATGATGCGCTCGACATTCTCAAGCACGATGATGGCATCGTCGACCACGATGCCGATCGCCAGGATAAGGCCGAACAACGTGAACAGATTGATGGAAAATCCAAGAAGGTACATGCCGGCAAACGTACCGACGATCGACACCGGAACCGCGAGGATCGGGATGAGGGTCGCCCGGATGTTCTGGAGAAACAGAAACACGACCAGGACGACAAATAGGATCGCCTCGACAAGCGTCTTTATGACTTCATGGATTGACGCTTCGATGAAGCGGGTCGTGTCGAACGGCACCTCGTAGCGTAGTCCGTCGGGAAAGCGCTGCGACAGGCGCTTCATCGTGGCGCCAACCGCCGCTGCGACCTCCAGCGCGTTGGCGCCCGTCTGCAGGTAGATGCCGATCGGCACCGCGGGCGTGGCGTTGAGCGTGGAAACGGTTCCGTAGTTCAAGGAGCCGAGCTCAACCCGGGCGACGTCTTTCACGCGCAGCGCCGCGCCGTTCTCGTCCGAACGCAGGACGATCTGCTCGAATTCGCGCGGATCGACCAGCTGTCCCTTGGTCGTGACCGAATAGGTGAAAGCCTGATGGCCTGGCAGGGGCTCCTCGCCGAAGCGGCCTGCGGCAAACTGGGCATTTTGCTCGCGAATGGCTGCCGCGATGTCGCTTGGCACGAGCTTGTACTGAGCGACCTTGTCGGGGCGTAGCCAAATGCGCATGGAATAATCGGTCGCACCGAAGAGCGTTGCATCGCCAACTCCGGGCGTGCGCTTCAGCTCGTCAATGACATTGATGAGCGCGTAATTGGAAATGTAGAGCGCGTCGTATCGGCGATCCGGCGACGACATCGTCAGCACCTGCAGGAACGAGGAGGACCGCCTGGTGACCGTAACGCCTTGCCGCCGGACCTCCTCCGGCAGCAGCGGCAGCGCGCGCTGAACGCGATTGTTGACGTTGATCGATGCCTGATCAGGATCGGTCTTGCTTGTGAACAGGACGGACAGAGTCATTGAACCAGAGCCGTTCGAGGTCGATTGCATATAGATCATGCCTTCGACCCCATTTATCTGTTGCTCCAGTGGAGCGGCGACGGTTTCGGCGATCGTCTGGGCACTGCCGCCAGGATAGGTCGCCGTAACGACCACTTCGGGAGGAACGATTTCCGGATACTGCGCGATCGGCAGCGCCCGCATCGCGATCAGTCCGGACAGCAATATGACAATCGAAACGACAGTCGCGAAGATCGGCCGATCGATGAAGAATTTCGACATTACGGGCGCACTCCCAACGGAGCCCCGGGTGCCTGTTCGTGTGACTCGACGGGTGGCACATATTTCACCGGTGTTACTTTTTCGCCGGCGCGAACGCGAATAACACCGTCGACGACAACCCGTTCACCGGGTTTGAGGCCATCCGAAATGACCCAGTCCAACCCGACTTGCTGACCCAACCGGACGGGTCTGACCTCGGCGACATCGTTGGCGCCGACGACGTAGACAAACGGCCCCTGTGGACCCTGACTCACCGCTTCTTTGCGAATTGCGATCGCATCGAGCAGGGTAACGCCAAGGATGCGCAGGCGCACGAACTGGCCTGGAAGCAGGAGACCGTTCGGGTTGGGGAAGACCACTCGTGCCTGGATCGTGCCGGTCTGCGGGTCGACTCGCGGAGCGGACGTATCGAGCTTGCCTCGATGCTGATAGAGGCGGCCATTGCTGAAAAATAGCTCCACCGACAAGTCTTTCTCATCGATCGGATTTGCCCGCCGTTCATTGAGGTCCCGGTAAGCGTGCCCTTCCTCATCGGTGAACGAGAAATTCACATAGGCGGGATCCTGCGGCGTGATCGTTGTCAGGAGCGTCTGCTGGGCTTGGATCAGCGAGCCGATCGACGGCGAGTTCAAAGCTGTGAGTCCTGCGACCGGCGCCCGGACCTCCGTATATCCGAGGTTCAGTTTGGCGCTGGCGATTTCGGCTTGCGCTGCCTCGACCGTGGCGCGGGCCTGATCGCGGGTCCCGAGCGCTTCTTCGCGTTGCTTTTCCGTCGCGACGTTACGACGCGTGAGTTCCTCCACGCGAGCATAGTTCTCTTCCGCCTGGCGGAGCGCCGCCTGTGCCTGATTGAGCTGGGCCTCGGCGCGGTTGAGCGTTACCTGGTAAGACGCGGGGTCGATCTGGAAAAGAAGCTGCCCCTGCGTGACCTTGTCGCCTTCGTCGAAGTCTCGCTTCAGCAACAGGCCGCCGACCAACGCACGCACTTCGACGTCCCGGACTCCCACGATTCGGCCGGCGTACTCAAAAGGCAGCGGCACCTCGGCTGACTCAGCGGTTACGATGCCGACTTCCGGCGACGGTCGTGTGGTATGTTGGTCTGCGGGCAGGTTCCTGGCGACCCACGGCCAGCCGAAAACAGTGATATAGGCGCCTGCTGCAAGCGCGATCAGAATAGCCACAATGGCAACGTATCGCTTTCCCATCAGCCCCACCATCGTGATCCGTACCGGATTCTACAGACTACTGGTGATGCAGCGGCTGATCCGCGACTGCCATCCAAGCAGCGGCTGATCGATGCCAAAGAGCTGGCTGGCGAAAGGCAGGATGCCTTTGTAATCATCGAAGGATTTCATGGGCGTACTCCTGACGATGAACGCGGCGATCGTTGCTGATCGCCGACAGCGCCCGCTGCTGCAGGCGTGCCGCGAGCGGCCACGCTGCTGTTTCGGCCATGAGCCCGATGAACTCGCGCGGCCTCATGCCGGTCGCTCCGACCCTCCCACTGAAAAATTTCAAGGTGTCAGGCCATGGCCGAAACGGCGTTGATCTAAATCAAGTCTAGAACCTGCGGATCCTCGGTCCGCTAATGGGATGGTCCGGCCGTGCTCCGGCCCTGCCAGCTCGAGAAGCTGGCAAGGGGCGCTCAAGACAAGGAGCACGCCATGTCTCAGAAACTCGCCGTGATCGGCATCGATATCGGCAAGAACTCGTTCCACATCGTGGGTCATGATCACCGCGGTGCCATCGTGCTGCGGCAGAAGTGGTCACGCGGCCAGGTGGAAACGCGGCTCGCCAACCTGCCGCCGTGCTTGATCGGCATGGAGGCCCGCGTAGGTGCCCATCATCTCAGCCGCAAACTGCAAATGCTTGGCCACGACGCCCGCATGATGCCGGCGAAATACGTGCGCCCGTATTCGAAGGGACAGAAGAATGACTTCCGAGATGCGGAAGCGATCGCCGAGGCCGTCCAACGCCCGACCATGAAGTTCGTCGCGACCAAGATCGCCGATCAACTCGACCTTCAGGCACTGCACCGCGTCCGCGATCGATTGGTCGGTCAGCGTACCGGCGTCATCAATCAGATCCGTGCGTTCCTGCTGGAGCGGGGCATCGCCGTGCGGCAAGGCCGGCATTCCCTGCGGTTCGAGTTACCGGGTATCTTGGCGACACGCACCGATGTGCTCTCGCCTCGCATGTTGCTCATCATCGAGGGGCTGGTGGAAGACTGGCGCCGGCTGGATCAGCGTATCGAGGGGCTATCTAGCGAGATCGAAACACTAGCCCGTCAAGATCAGGCCTGCCAGCGACTGATGACGGTGCCTGGCATTGGCCCGATCATCTCGAGCGCAATGGTGGCCGCGATCGGCGCTGGAGACGTGTTCTCGAAGGGCCGCGACTTCGGCGCCTGGCTTGGACTGGTGCCGAAGCAGATATCGACCGGTGACCGCACGATCCTCGGCAGTATATCAAGGCGCGGCAATCGCTACCTGCGCGCGCTGTTCGTACAAGCCGCGTGGGTTGTGCTGGTCAAGGTCAAGTGTTGGGAGCGCTATGGCCTCAACTCCTGGATCGAAGCCGCCAAGAAGCGATTGCACCACAACGTGCTGGCGATTGCGCTCACCAACAAGCTCGCCCGGATCGCCTGGGCGGTCCTCAACAAGGGACGCGCTTTCGCGTGCGTCAAGACGGTGGAGACGGCAAACCGACCTGCTTGATCCTCGCGCCGTACGCGGCGCCGTCAAGGCGCGGCCTGGCAGCAGGAGAGCAAGACGTCGGGACAGCACGACGGCCGGCCTTGACGGCCCCTTGCGCGCGGCGCGTCTGCGCGCGCAGGCCGGGACGAAGGAACGACCGCCAGGCACGAACAAAGGAACAGCGCGAAGTGAGGAGCTATCGATGACGTAACGACACCTTACCCGCCGAGGTCTGCGAGAGGATGAGACGACGATGGAGAATCGGTCTTCCCGGCGCATGCGAACACTGGTGACCCAAATGGCCCATCCATGTCCGCTAACCAGATCGCATACGCGCTGATATCCATGATGGCCCGGAGCACTGCGCTCCAAGCAGAGGCCGGATACATTGATGCAAGACCGCATCTACTGGATCGTCGAAATCTTCTTGCACCGCACGGCCGGACCATACATTGGGTCATTCTCGACTGAGCCAGCCGGTTCTGCCTGCTCTTGATGTCCGTTTTTACCTGAAAGCGAACCGACTATTACGCGCACCCAAATTGACGCGAAGGGCGATTTCCGGACTCATGCATCGCAACAAAGCGAACCCTGTTCGATTACCTCGTCCGCGCGGGCGAGCACCGATGCCGGCAGGTCGAGGCTGAACGCCTCGGCGGCTTTCAGATTGATCACCAGCTCGTACTTGGTCGGCGTTTGCACCGGCAGATCAGCCGGCATCGCTCCGGCCCTTATCAGCGCAATCATGGGCCATGCAGGAGCGGCCCCAACGTCAGCGTCTTCTTTGTCCAAAGCTCGGACGAAGTTGCCAGGCGGTCCTCGCAGGTGCCTCGGCCTCAGTCAAATCGGATGCCAAATGCCCGCGCTGCTTAGCTTTACTCTGGATCTGAAATGCGGGTCAGCATCTTCACGTGCGGTCCCGCCCGTTTGAAGATCGGCTCCCAAAAGGCATAGGCCGTCTCGGCGAAACTCGCGCTTATGGTGAACTTCGTGAGCGCCCCCCGATATGCGGCCTGTCGCCGGCAGCCCTGCCCCTCGACAAGGTGCCAAATAAATTGAGCGACATGGCGCGCGTACGTGCTCGGACGACCTCGGTGGTTGGGTACGATCTCAAGCCGGATGGTCCCGGTGTCGCGCGTCTCCGGTTCGGTGATGTTGGCAAGCCAAATGAAGATTGATGGATCAATGCTCGCGGCATAGCCGTCGCGCTTGAGCTGCTGATTGATCATAGAGAACGCGCTGGCAGCCTCTCTGAAGCATTCGCTCAGGATGAAGTTCGCCTGATTCTCCAGCTTGCCGCTCCGAAGATCGTCCAGCAATCTGACCGCCTCGTCAGTGAGCCGCCGCATGTATTGCAGTTGCGGCTGCCCTGCGCTGTCGGCTGGTTCCTTCTGCACAATCAATTCGCCCGCATCCGCGCGGAACTCCGTTGCGGCTTCTTTGCGAACGGTCAAAAAATTGCTTTCAAGACTGGAAGCGCCGATGTCTTTCGACGCCGCTTCTCCTTCCACCCGTGTCTCTACGAGGTCCTTTGCATGGTCCAACGTAGCATTCAGGCTGGCTTTGATATTTTCAAAAGCTCTGTCTTGATACTCCTTGGCGATCTTCGACATCATCTCGGTGGTAGTGTCGAAATCTAGGAGTTCGTCCCTGCGCGGCGCCGCCGCATTCTGAGATTCAAGCACCGCAACGGGACTCGGAGCCGTCGCTTGCCTTGCAAAAATCGATTGATCAGACGTCTTCTCGCCCGTGTGCTCCAATCGCGGATTGGAAGCAGCAATCCCGCTGGACGCCACAAACAGGCCATCGTCAACGGCTCGACTCGCCGCCGCGGTAAGCTCCACCAGCGAGCGTCGCGCGCAGCGCGTATGGCTAGCACGCCGCCTCTTTTGCGTGAGGCTCATGATCTAACGACCCCTCGACAAGCTTTTTCAAGACCCAGCGCCACAGCTCACGAACTTCCTCCGAGGCTCTTCCCCCTTGTGCAAACTCGGTCACGCCTAATCCTGCCCCAAGCGCGTCCTGGTGGTCATTGCGTTGCCCGACATAGGGAAGCGCAAGCACCCCGAGCGAATTGAGCGACGTTGCAGCTTCACTCAAGCGGCAGCCCCGCGGCGGCGTCTGATTGAGGACGAAAGCAAATCGGCGGTTGAGCCTACGAATAGCAATCAGCGTCGGTATCGCAGCTTCGATGTCGGCCAGACTCGGACGCACCGGGATCAGGCAAAGATCGGCCCTCGCGATAGCGCACACGGCCAGCGCATTGTTCGTGGCTGCGGTATCGATGACTGTAAGCCAGATTCCCTCAGCTGCAAGGCTGACGAGCGCCCCTTCTATTTCGGCGGGATCGGAGACCCGAACGACCCGCGGATAGGGATAGCCGCGCCGCTCTTTCCATTTTGAAATCGTGCCTTGTGGATCCGCCTCGACAAATGCGACGCGCTCCCCGTTCCCCATCGCTGCGACTGCAATTCCGACCGCCAGCGTGCTCTTGCCGCTTCCGCCTTTTTGGGTGACCAGAGCAAGGACATACATCTCCTGTGCTTCCCGTATGACAACGACATGAAAACGCACGAGTCGTCGAAAAAGTTGGGCCTACCAATCGGTGACCTACCATTCCCCATCGTGAATCGCATCAAGAGCGAGCGTGGAACTCACAACCAAATCAAGGCCCAGCCACTAACGATTTACCGCGGAGAACTCTTCGCGAAAAAGGGCGAGCCTCCTCGATGGATAACAAGGGATCGCGGATCTCCCGCGACTCGCCCTTCGTCCGGGTGATGTCTCTTCTGGGTCAAAATGCGAAGAACTCAACATGAGCAACCGAGTCCGCTGTGCCTCGCTAAGCGGACCTCGACGGCGCGTGCGGACACCTCAGAATAGCCAATGAACGACGTCATTCGCCGACCTCGTCGGAAGTCGCCCGTGGAGTGGCATCGGTCAAAATTGAAACGGACTGACCGAAATAGAAATCTTGCCGTCCGCAGCTTGTTCTACCTTAAAGTCCACCTCTTTTTGCGCTGCTACATCCTCAACGGTCACATGCAACAACCCAGTACAAGTAACTGCTCGCTTGGCTTTGCTTCTTGAATTTGTGCGTATTGTATCATCCAACCTATATGCGGCGCCTTGTCTCCCCTTTTCCAAATGGCTAATCTTTCGGCTTCTGTGCTCGTATTTGATCCTTCCGCGTCGCAACTGCCGCCTTTTTCAACGGAATCGGCGCATCGGCGAAGTGCGCGATGTCCGCTACTTGGTAGCTATCGGGGGAAAAGCGGACGTCGCACATAATCTGCGGGCATTACGGCCCCAGAAATCTATATGCGACAATCAGTGCCACCATGCTCGCGAAAATCAGCAGTGCTCGGAGGGATTTTCGGATCATTGGCCTCGTCGAATGGCGCGCGGCCGGTAGATCAGGTTGAGGTTTAGGCCGTCGCTGAGACCGCACGACTTTGCCCTTTGTTGTTTGCGTGCGAGCCTTTGGTTCCGGCGCCACGCCTACGCCTCCCATCTCCCTGTAATAAGCGCTGTAGACCTCGCGAATGGCCAGGGCCGTGGACTCGACCTCGCTGATCGTCTCGAGTCGGGTTCGATAGTTAGTCAGAAAGCTCTGTGCGTTTGACGGAAGGTCATCGAAACCACCGAGCTTGGCCATCATGAGCCAAGTGGCAAAATCCGCCTCGGCCTTCGTGCGGGCTTTCCTGGCGATATTGGTGTTGGCGCTATAGGACATGATGGTCCGATTGGTTCGCCCGCTCAAGCTCGCCGGCATTCATGGCTTCATCTGGCCGAGATTGGGGCATTGCCGCGCGCCCTAAGCAGACGCCACGCTCGGCGAAAATACGTCGGCGAAGTGCTGCACGTCTCCGCTTGCCCCCTGCTGATGGGTCATCTCCATCCAGCTGTTGTCGTCGAGTTGGACCGGTAGCTAGTCCGGGAAGGCCCGGCATCG
>NZ_JBBIAM010000104.1:0-33232 GCF_054185185.1 Bradyrhizobium sp. UFLA05-153 | reverse complement strand
CCAGCCAGCATGGTGAATCAGAAACAGCCTGATTTGGGAATCCCAAATCGATTCAACCTAACCCCATCCCGCTTTAGAGAGTGCCGAGAAGTGGCGCGCGGGTACGGGTTCCGATTGATCTCGCCTTAGATGGTTCAGCAGGGATGCATAGCCGATCAAGCGCGTGGTAAGTTTCGGAGGTCTGTGAGGGAAGCTTATGCGCCGATCCAATGCACTTGCTTGCACCGTCCTCCTCTTATCATCAGCTTCAATTGCAAGCGCCCAAACCGCAATACAAAAGGCGGTGCTCGCTCGCACCATGTGGTCGGCGTTCCAATGTGGTGCCTATGCCGAGATGTCGGGCAATGTGAACGAGCACGAACGGCTATTCAATTTGGGGCTGAGTGCGGGCAGGGAGTTTTTGGACGCCCTACAGAAAGGGCAAATACCCACAGAGGTCTTGGACGCGAATGTTCCGGTTGGAGTCTCTCTCTTGCTGCAGGGCCCGAGCATCGATTTCATCATTGGTAACATCTTCGCACATGCGATCAGGGATGCTTTCGATGACATTGTGAAAAGAGAGAATGGGATGCTCTTGGACCCATCGAAATGGATACAGAGCGACGAGGCTCGGAAGAACAAGGCAGAAGCCAAGTACGGCAGCAGCAATTGCATCCTATTGAAGTAGCTCCGAGTGCGAGCCTCACGCGGCCCGCGGCGACCGCGTCGAGGCCGAACGGCAGGGTGCGAAGTAAGTCGAGCGTCAGCCGCAATCCATCTTCTGCCATTGCGCGATCTTGCGAGCGGCGACTTCATCGGAGGGCGCGTATTTTTGCACCGGCTTTCCCTCCACAAAATCTTGGGCGCAACGAGCGAACTCACGGGTAGACAGCCCCAACTTGGAAAGATCATCAAGAATCTTCTTCTTGTCTGGCAAGCTCATATTGCCCTCGAAATACCAGCCTTCGCCGAGTTCAGTCGGCTGGTTCATCCAGCTTGCATCTCGAGAAATGTACGAGCGGCCATCTTTACGCTGCGTGTTTCTTTCTAGTTTCTTCTGTCCTTGATCGTCGAGCCCCAGCAATCTCAGGACTCTCACCATCCGCGCGGTTTGCGTGTTCTTCGCAAGAGTACCGTCGAGCAGTGCCTCGTGCCCATCGGGCGGCGCGGTGGTCTCCCACCGCAAGAGTGCCAAAAGATACAAATATTCTTCCGGGTCCATTTCGCGGCTCCGCGAAAATTCCGTTGACGGAGTTGAATCGTACGCCGCGCTGCACCGACACGCCACCGAAATTCCGCAAAGGAATATCGGTCGCCGCACGGCCGCCAAAAGCAGCCGTCCTAGATGCCTTCGATTGCGGCGACTGCCGCCCCAGACCGTTTCCAGCTACTTAAGAGCTGTGGAAGCTGTGCAACTGCGCAACCTGTAAGTGATTGACAAAGAGAGGCTGTGGTACGTTGCGGCGACGATTCGCTGGAGGACCGCCGGGGGCGGATTAGCATAATGACGGGCAATGTATCGATTTCTGAGGCACCGACGACTGGGCTCGGCAAGTTGATCAACGAAAACAGATTCTTCGTTCCTACGCACCAACGAGACTACCGGTGGGAGCAGGAAAAGGTGCAGAAGTTATTCGACGATCTAACGGAGTCGATGGATCGCAAGGATCGCTTTTATTTTATCGGCTTGATGGTGTTCATGGGCTCCGAGGATGGTCGCCTTCGTGTGTTGGACGGGCAGCAGAGGTTGGCAACGACGATCATAATTCTCTCTGCCTTACGAGCTTGGTTTGGCGCCTCCGAAAGCGAGGGCAGCACTTCTTCGCAAATTCAGTACGATTTTATCGGCCGTACCGAATATGGCGAAAAGCAGCCGCTGCCCAAGATGCATCTGAACTACAATAATGATGATCTCTTTCAGAAATACGTCGTCAACAGCAGCCCTCTTCCAGAGATCAAGGCGGCGTTGAATTCGTTCAACAAGAATGCCTCAAACTATCGTCTGCTAGACGCGATTGCGTATTGTCATGCGCGTATCACGCAGATCGCCGAAAAGCACGCCGACTCTAAAAAGACTACGGCTTACTTTGCCGATCTTTTGAAATACATCAGAGATTCTGTTGTGGTCGTTCGTCTCACCGTACCGAATGCGGCGAACGCATTCCGGGTCTTTGAAACATTGAATGATCGGGGTCTTGATCTCTCTGCGGTGGATCTCGTCAAAAACCATTTGTTTGGACTGGCTCACGATCAGTCAACCGATTTGCTGGCCCAATTGGAAAAGCGCTGGGCTCAAATTACTCAAGAATTGCAAAACGTTAAAGAGGAGGAGTTCTTACGGGTTTACTGGACCTCTCGAAACGGGCGAACGCAATTGGAGGACGTTTTCGAAGGTGTGCAAGAGAAATACAAGACCGGATCGGCCGCCGCCGAATTGTCGGTGGACCTGCTGGAGGCCGCCGAACATTATGCTGCGCTTGAGGCTTCAACGGACCCGATTTGGACTCCGTACCCGCCAGATACTCGCGAGACCATAGCATCGCTTCGCCTATTGGGCGCGAAGCAGGTGAAGCCCGTGGTTTTGTCCGCACTAAAGAAGTTCGACCAGCACGAGTTCGGTCGACTCCTCAAGCTTCTGGAAACGATCATCGTTAGATGGCAGTTGATCGGCGAGGAGCGCACCGGCGCGATTGAAATACAATGTGCCCGTCTCGCTCATCTGATTTGGACGCAGAAGGTGAAGCGGGCGAGCGATGCTCGCTCGGCACTCGAAACTATCTATATCAACGATGACTCATTCCGGGCGAGCTTCGCGGAAAAGGACGGCCTGTCAAACCAAAAGGCAGTCTACCTGCTAAAGCGAATTGAGGAGCATGAACGCAGAGCGAGGCATGGGAAGGAATTGTCGCCTACGAGCAGTCTCACGCTCGAACACATCCTTCCTCGTAACCCCGACGCGTGGCAAGAAGCGCTGGCAGCAGATTTCACACTTAGGGATTACGTTTCCCGATTGGGAAATCTATGCCTGCTGACCGAAACGAAGAACCGCGATGTTGGTAGGTCTCCGTTTGAGGAGAAGAAGAAGATCTTTGAAAAAAGCGAGTTGCTGACAACCAATGGCATCGCAAAATATCAAGCGTGGGATCGCAAAGCCATTGAGGATCGTCAGCTGTGGTTAGCTAGCAAGGCCGTCGCAATCTGGCGCTTTCCTTAAAACGGAGGCGCGATTGGCTCTGCTGAACCGGCTGCCATCAGCGCTTCGTCGTCAACCTTCCGACATTGCGACCGCTCGCGTCGTAGAGCGTGCTCGTGCCGCCGATCGTCGACTCGCGGCTGATAACTCGGCCGCTGGCATCGTGGTTCGTGACCGTGCCGCTGCTGTCGGTCGTCGCGCTGCCAATGCGCTTGCCGCTCGCATCGTAGAACTGGCGCGACTGCGCCGTCGCCAGAACGGCGAGCAGTGCGGCGATTATGCTCGTCTTGGTCATTAAGCGCGTCATCCGCTGATCGCATCAGGCTTTCACCGCGCTCATTCACGGGGCAAAGATCGGGGGAAGAATCATCAGTAGGAGGAATAATCTCGATATTTCGAGGCCATAGCCCGGATGGAGAGGGACGCAATCCGGGATAGATATAAGAGTGTCCCGCATTCCGCTAACGCTCCAAACACGCTCAATAGTTGTACTGCACGCCGAAGCTGAAGCCCTGCGCGAGTAGGTTCGTGGTGTCGAGCACCTGCGCCGGCCGGTTCGGCCCGGCGGGCGGCCCCGGCGGCAGCAAGGTCGGATTGACGGTGGTGTCGATCAGTCCGCCGGCGCGCTGCCACACTTCGCCATGGGCCAGCACGGGGAGCGAAGCGTCCATCACGCTGTCGCCGGCGCAGATGCGGCCCGCGCTGCCCTTTGCCATCATCTCGAAGGCATGGCCCCAATCGAGTTCGCAATCGGCGGGACGGCGCGGGCGCGCCTCCATCTCCATGATGTCGCAGCGAAGCACGCCTTGACCGTTGTCGGTGCAGAACTGGCAGACGAGGTTCTTGGACGGCGTCAGGAAGCCGATCGGGCGGTTCTGTGCGCTCGCGGTGCTGGCGGCGAGCAGCGAAGCGACGGCGATGAGCGTTCGCAGGCACATGCGTGAGCCCCAAGTGCGCGTCAGTCACGTCATGATCCATGCTTGCTGCAGCCGGCGCAATGCTCCCTTTCCAAGATTTTCCTTGTCAGCCGCGCGCATTGGCGATGAACTACCCGGCCCTGCCGCGCCAAAGAGAAAGAGCGCAAACCATGTTCCTGATCGGCCAGTATGATTCCCCCTTCGTCCGCCGTGTCGCGATTGCGTTGAAGCTTTACGGTATCGCCTTCGAGCACAGGCCGTGGTCGACGTTCGGCGATGCCGACAAGATCGCGCCGTACAATCCTTTGCGCCGCGTGCCGACGCTGGTGCTCGACGACGGCGAGGGGCTCATCGAGAGCACGATCATCCTCGACTATCTCGACGATCTCGCCGGGCCAGAGAAAGCGATGCTGCCGCGCGGTGGTATCGATCGGCGGCGGCATTTGCGCATCTGCGCGCTGGCGAGCGGCCTCGGCGACAAGGCAGTCAGCCTGCTCTATGAGCGTGTGTTGCGGAAAGAACAGCTCGCGTTGTGGGTCGAGCGCTGCCAGGCGCAAATCGCCGATGTGTTGAAGGTGCTGGAAACCGAGCGCGCGAAAGTAACGACGCCGTACTGGCTCGGGACGCGCATCGGCCACGCCGACGTCGTAGTTGCCTGCGTCGTCCGCTTCACCCGCGAAGCGCACCCGCAGCTGTTCGATCCTGCGCGCTATCCGGCACTCACGGCGCATTCCGAGCTCTGCGAGGCGCTGGCGCCGTTCAAAGAGATCGTCCAGCCGCTCGCGCCGCCCAAGGGGTGAGCGAGCGCAGGTTCGTGGGGTGGGTCAGCGAAGCGTAACCCACCACTTCTCTCAATGCGCGGAAAGCAAAGAGGTGGGTTACGCTGACGCTAACCCACCCTACGCGCGCCTGGCGAACCCTCCCGCGTCCCGTCAGCGGCCGTAGAGACCGGTCAGGGTAGCCTTTCCGAGCGTATGGAAGTGCAGATCGAAACCGACCAGTGCCGCGGATGCTGAATGGTCCTTGGCGTTCGGAAGCTTATCGACGTCAACGGCGAATACGGTGATCTGATAGCGGTGCGGCTTGTCGCCGGGCGGCGGGCATGGTCCGCCATAGCCGTCGCTGCCGAAGTCAGTGCGGCTCTGGATCGCCCCTTTCGGCATCAGCTTCTTCTTTGGATCGCCGGCCCCCTTGGGAAGCGCAGTGACGGATGGCGGAAGATTGAAGACGACCCAATGCCACCAGCCGCTGCCGGTTGGCGCATCAGGATCATGTATCGCCACGGCGAAGCTCTTGGTGCCCGCCGGAGCACCGCTCCAGCTCAAGGCCGGAGAGGTGTTGTTGCCGGTACAGCCGAAGCCTTTGAATACATGTTCGCCGGCAATCGTGGCGCCTTCGCTGATGTCCGGGCTGCTCAGCGTGAGGCTCTGCGCACCAGCTTCGCCCGCATGAAGCAGGAGCACACAAGCTGCTGCAAATGAGAATGCAAACCTTGTCATCGGAAGCACCCCTTCAACAATGAGCTCAGAGATCGCAAAGTAGCGCCCGAGGAACCTGGTTTCAATCAGTCTGCGCCGTTGCTCTCGATGCTGCGGCGCGGGTCCATCCGGCGCAGTTCGCAATGATGACATATTGCCGGTGATTTGCCCGACGAGTCAAGTCATTTCGGGAAATGCGTAGTTGGTCGGCCCCGCAATTTTCTACTTTGCATGGGGTTGTTTTTCACTTTTTTGGTCTGGGAGGTGTCGGCGCATCTCTATCTGCGACCATCACCCGGCGATCATGATGGTCGGCACCCTGTTCACCACAACGTCGTCCCGGCCTCGTGCGCAATTGCGCACGGGGGCCGGGACCCATTACCCCAGGGAGGAGTTTGGCGAAGTAGCTCGGTACTCCGACCGCCGCGGTCGATAGATCCCGCGGTATGGGTCCTGGCTTTCGCCAGGACGACAGCGGAGATGTGGTGCGCTTACCCCGCTCCCGCGCGCTTCTTCTGCCAGACGAGATGTACCGCACAGGTGCAGCCCGGCGGATGCGAGGCGAGGTCATTTGACGTCTCGTCGTTCGCGGGCGTTGCCGCGAAGGCCTTGTTAGTCTCCTGCTGCGCCGGGATGTAGTTCAAAATCGGCGCCAGCCAGCGCTCGACCTCGGCAACGCTCATGTCCTTGCGTGCCGCATAATCCTCGACCTGGTCGCGCTCGATCTTGCCGACGCCGAAATAATAGCTCTCGGGATTTGCAAAATAGAGCCCGCTCACGCTACTGCCCGGCCACATCGCAAAGCTCTCGGTCAGCTTCACGCCGGCGGTGTTCTCCGCATCGAGCAGGGCGAACAGCGTCTTCTTCTCGGTGTGGTCGGGTTGCGCTGGATAGCCGGGGGCAGGGCGGATGCCCTGATATTTTTCGAGGATCAGCTCCTCGTTGGAGAGTTTCTCGTCCGGGGCATAGGCCCAGAACTCGCGGCGCACGCGGGCGTGCATGCGCTCGGCGAAGGCTTCGGCCAGGCGATCGGCCAGCGCCTTGCAGAGGATCGAGGAGTAGTCGTCATTGGCCTTCTTGAAGCGGTCGGCGACCGCATCCTCGCCAATGCCTGCGGTGACCACGAAGCCGCCGATATAATCCGGCACGCCAGTACCCGTAGGCGCAACGAAGTCGGACAGCGCCGCGTTGAAGCGGCCCTCGCGCTTCTCGAGCTGCTGGCGCAGCGTGTGCAGCGTCGCAATCTTCTTCGTCCGGCTCTCGTCGGCGTAGAGCACGATGTCGTCGCCTTGCGCGTTCGCCGGCCAGAAGCCGATCGTGGCGCGCGCCCGGAACCATTTCTCCTTGACGATGAGGTCGAGCATCTTGCGCGCGTCGTCATAGAGCGAGCGCGCGACCTCGCCGACCTTGGGGTCGTCGAGGATGGCCGGGAATCGTCCTGCGAGCTCCCAGGTCTGGAAGAACGGCGTCCAGTCGATGCAGTCGACGAGCTCGGCGAGGTCATAGTCGTCGAACGTCTTCGTGCCGAGGAAGGTCGGCTTCACCGGCTTTGTCGCGACGAAATCGACCGGCACGCGGTTGGCGCGGGCATCCGTGAGCTTCAGGCGCTTCTTGTCGGCCTGCGCGCGCAGATGCGCCTCCGAAATTTTTGCGTATTCGGCGCGCACTTCGGCGGCATAGGTCTCGCGTTTCTCGGGCGAGAGCAGCGAGGAGGCGACGCCGACGGCGCGGCTTGCGTCGTTGACATGCACGACGGGGCCGGCCCTGTAGTTCGGGTCGATCTTGACGGCCGTGTGCACGCGGCTGGTCGTGGCGCCGCCGATCAGCAGCGGCAGCTTCAAGCCTTCGCGCTGCAATTCGCCGGCGAAGAACGCCATCTCGTCGAGCGAGGGCGTGATCAGGCCGGACAGGCCGACGATGTCGGCCTTCTCCGCCTTCACGGTCTCGACGATCTTTGCGGCCGGCACCATCACGCCGAGGTCGATGACCTCAAAATTGTTGCACTGGAGCACGATGCCGACGATGTTCTTGCCGATGTCGTGGACGTCGCCCTTCACGGTCGCGAGCACGATCTTGCCCGCGGACGAGTTGGTATCGCCGCCGATGCCGCTCGCGAGGTTGCGCGCCTTCTCCTCCTCCATGAACGGCATCAGCCAGGCGACCGCCTGCTTCATCACGCGCGCCGATTTCACGACCTGCGGCAAAAACATCTTGCCGTCGCCGAAGAGATCGCCGACCACGTTCATGCCGGCCATCAACGGGCCTTCGATCACGTCGAGCGGGCGCGAGGACGCCTTGCGGGCTTCTTCGGTATCCTGCTCGATGAACTCGGTGATGCCATGCACGAGGGCGTGCGACAGGCGCTTCTCGACCGGCCATTCGCGCCAGGCGAGATCGGCTTCCTTGCTCTCGGTCTTCTTGCCGCGAAATTTTTCGGCAAGCGCGAGCAGCCGCTCGGACGCGCCGGGATCGCGATTGAGGACCACGTCCTCGCAAACCTGGCGCAGCTCCGGATCGATGTCGTCATAGACGATCATTTGCCCGGCATTGACGATGCCCATGTCCATGCCGGCCTTGATGGCATGATACAGGAACACCGAATGCATGGCCTCGCGCACCGGCTCGTTGCCGCGGAACGAGAAGGACAGGTTGGAGACACCGCCCGAGATGTGCGCGCCGGGTAGATTCTGGCGGATCCAGCGCGTCGCCTCGATGAAGTCGACGCCGTAATTGTTGTGCTCCTCGATGCCCGTCGCGATCGCAAAGATGTTGGGATCGAAGATGATGTCTTCGGGCGGGAAACCGACGCGGTTCACCAGGATGTCGTAGGCGCGCTTGCAGATCTCGGTCTTGCGCGCGAACGTATCGGCCTGGCCGACCTCGTCGAATGCCATCACCACGACAGCCGCGCCGTGGCGCCGCGCGATCTTGGCTTCAAGGATGAACTTCTCCTCGCCTTCCTTCATCGAGATCGAGTTGACAACCGGCTTGCCCTGCACGCATTTCAGCCCGGCCTCGATGACCGAGAATTTCGAGGAGTCGACCATCACGGGCACGCGGGCGATGTCGGGCTCGGCGGCGACGAGGTTGAGGAAGGTCCGCATCGCGGCTTCCGAGTCCAGAAGACCCTCGTCCATGTTGACGTCGATAACTACCGCGCCGTTCTCGACCTGATCGCGCGCGACCTGGAGCGCGGCCGTGTAGTCGCCGGCCGTGATCAATTTACGGAAGCGGGCCGAGCCCGTGACGTTGGTGCGCTCGCCGACGTTGACGAAGGGGATCGCATCCGTTAGCAGGAACGGCTCGAGGCCGGAGAGCCTTAAGCGCGGCTCGATCGCCGGCACAAGGCGCGGCTTGTGCGGCGCCACCGCAGCCGCAATCGCCGCGATGTGCTCCGGCGTGGTGCCGCAGCAGCCACCGACGATGTTGACGAGACCATCACGCGCGAACTCGCCGACCAGGCGGGCCATATATTCCGGCGTCTCGTCATACTGGCCGAACTCGTTGGGCAGGCCGGCATTGGGATAGGCGCAGACCAGCGCGTCGGCGACGCGGCCAATGTCCGCGATATGCGCGCGCAGGTCTTCCGCGCCGAGCGCGCAGTTGAAGCCGATGGTGATGGGCTTTGCGTGCCGCACCGAATTCCAGAACGCCTCCGGCATCTGTCCCGACAGCAGGCGGCCGGACTTGTCGGTGATGGTGCCTGAGACCATCACGGGCATGTCGATGCCGCGTTCTTCCGTGATCTCGGCGATCGCATAGAGCGCGGCCTTGGCGTTCAGCGTGTCGAAGATGGTCTCGACCAGCAAGAGGTCGACGCCGCCGTCGATGAGGCCCCGGATCTGCTCGCCGTAGGACTCGCGCAGGTCGTCGAAGGTGACGGCGCGGTAGCCGGGGTTTGCGACATCAGGCGAGATCGAGGCGGTGCGGTTGGTGGGACCGATGGCGCCGGCGACGAAGCGCGGCTTGCCGTCCTCGGCTTCAACACGTTTGGCGGCGTTGCCAGCGAGGCGCGCGCCTTCGCGTGCCATCTCGTAGACGATTTCGGCAAGGTCGTAATCGGCCTGCGCGATCGAGGTCGTCGAGAAGGTGTTGGTCGCGACGATGTCGGCGCCGGCGCGCAAATAGGCGGCGTGGATGTCCTCGATCGCCTGCGGCTGGGTGAGGATCAACAGGTCGTTGTTGCCACGGAGGTCCCGGTGAAAATTCTTGAAGCGCTCGCCGCGGAAGGCGGCCTCGTCGAACTGCAGGCCCTGGATCATCGTGCCCATGGCGCCGTCGAGCACCAGAATGCGCTCGCGCGCGGCGGCGAGCAGGGCAGTACGCTTCGGGGAAACGGTCACGGTCATCGGTTACGCCGCCTTCTGCGCGCTCTTGGCGCGAATGCCGAGCAAATGGCTGATCGCGAACACGAGATCGGCGCGGTTCATGGTGTAGAAATGGAAGGTGTCGACGCCGTGCTTGGCGAGCTTGTGCACCTGGCCGGCGGCGACCGTCGCTGCGACGAGCTTGCGCGTTTCCGGATCGTCGTCGAGCCCGTCGAACTTCTCCGCGAGCCAGTTCGGCACGCTGGTGCCGGCGCGGGTAACGAAATTGCGGGCCTGCTTGAAATTGTGCATGGGCATGATGCCCGGCACGATCGGAATCTCGATGCCGCGAGCGCGGACGCGGTCGAGATAGCGGAAGTAGAGGTCGTTATCGAAGAACACCTGCGTGATCGCGCGCGTCGCGCCCGCATCGACCTTGGCCTTCAGCGTGTCGATGTCGGCGTCGAAGTCACGCGCTTCGGGGTGCTTCTCGGGATAGGCCGAGACTGAAACCTCGATATCGGCATGGCGCTTCTTGATGCCGGCAACGAGCTCGGCCGAACTCTGGTATCCGTCGGGATGGGTGGAGTAGGGCGTACCGATGCCGCCGGGCGGGTCACCGCGCAGGCCGACGATGTGGCGGACGCCGACCTCGTGGTAGCGGTCGACGATCTCGTCGATCTCGCCGCGCGAGGCGCCGACGCAGGTGAGGTGCGCGGCCGGCAACAGCGACGTCTCCTTCAGGATGCGGGCGATGGTGGCGTGGGTGCGCTCACGGGTCGAGCCGCCCGCGCCATAGGTCACCGAGACGAATTTCGGCTCGAGCAGGGCGAGGCGATTGATGGTCTCCCACAGGTTCTTCTCCATCTCCTCGGTCTTGGGCGGAAAGAACTCGAAGGAGATCGCCGGACGCTTGGCGAGGTGCCCGTCTTGCCCATTGTCTTGCCCGTTACGGGCAGGCGTCGTCGGCTCGGTCATGGCACCACTCACTCCAGATCTCTTCGCACCTGCGGCAGATTTAGCTTGGGAAGCGCTAAGATAGGCCAAACGGGATCTTCTCGACAGCCCATCGGTGATGGGAAATCGCCCACTATTGCTCACTGAACCGACATTTTTGTGCCAAAGCCAATTGAGGTGGGAAGTCGGTAAAATTTATAAATGCACACGCTTTCAACGAGTTATATGATGTTTAAGATTTTCAAATCTTGATAAGCTCGGTGGGCAGTGTGAATCGTTGATGATTGAGGCTTGCGATATCCCACCGGCTTCGAGCAAATCCCCCCGGCCGTCTCGCCCTAGCACACGTCAGCTCTGCTCCTGCCGGCCATTGCCGCCCCGCCGCTGCGCACTACTTTGAACCGGCCATGATTCCGCTCTCCGTCCTCGATCTCTCCGTCGTCACGTCCGGCACGAAGCCGGCAGCGGCGCTGCGCAACAGCATCGATCTCGCGCGCCATGTCGATCAGCTCGGCTATGTCCGCTACTGGCTCGCCGAGCACCACAACCTTGCTTCCGTCGCGAGCCCCGCGCCTGACGTCATGATCGGGCAGATCGCGGCGGTGACGAAGAACATCCGTGTCGGCTCCGGCGGCGTGATGCTGCCCAATCATGCACCGCTGGTGGTCGCCGAACGTTTCAAGATGCTGGAGGCGCTGTTTCCCGGCCGCATCGATCTCGGCCTGGGCCGCGCGCCCGGCACCGATGGCGCCACGGCGTACGCGCTCAGGAGCCGGCTCGACCGCCGCGAGGGCGACGATTTCCTGGAGCGGCTGCATGAATTGATCCTGTGGGAGACGCGCGAATTCCCCTCAGGCCATCCGTACAACAACGTCGTGGCAATGCCCGACGACACGCCCCTGCCGCCGATCTGGCTGCTCGGCTCCAGCGATTATTCGTCGGAATTGGCAGCCCAGGTCGGCATGGGCTTCGCCTTCGCGCATCATTTTGCGAGCCATGATGCGATCGACGCGATGGTGCACTATCGCAACCGTTTCCAGCCGTCGGCCTGGCGCGCGACGCCGCACGCGATTCTCGCGGTGGCAGTCGTCACGGCGGATACCGACGAGGAGGCGGAAAAGCTCGCCTCGTCCTTCGACCTCAATCGCCTGCGCCGCGACCGCGGCCAATATCTGCCGCTGCCGAGCGTGGAGGAGGCGCTTGCCTATCCCTATACGGACGCCGATCGTGCCTCGATCGCCCGCAACCGCTCGCGCCTCTTCGTCGGGAGCCCCGCGACGGTGCAGCAGAAGCTGAAGCCGCTGCTCGACGCGAGCAAGCCGGACGAGCTGATGGTCATGACGGCCGTGTATGACCACGAGGCGCGGAAGAAGTCGTATTCGCTGCTGGCTGATGCGTTCGGGCTAGTGAAGGGAGAGGCGGCGTAGAAGCTATCGTGCCCCGGACGCAGCGCGGCACGGAGTGATGCGCTGCTGAGCCGGGGCCCATCGTGGCCCCTGGGTCCCGGCTCGCGCTTCGCGCGTCCGGGACACGATAGCTACTCCATCTTCTCGCTGAACGTCGCCCGGAACGGATGCCCCGGATACACGCCGACGATGCGGAATTCGCGCGAGAAGAATTTCAACTCCTCGAGCGCGAAGGCAAGGCCCTTGTCGTCGGGATGGCCGTCGACATCGGCGTAGAACTGCGTGGCGAAGAAATTGCCGTCAACCATGTAGCTTTCGAGCTTGGTCATGTTGACGCCATTGGTGGCAAAGCCGCCGAGCGCCTTGTAGAGCGCCGCCGGCAGGTTGCGCACCCGGAATACAAAAGAGGTGACCAGCGGGCCCGAACCCTGCTCGGCCCATTTCGCCTCGCGCGCCAGCACGACGAAGCGCGTGGTGTTGTGGGCCTCGTCCTCGATGTCCTCGGCCAGAATGTCGAGGCCGTAGATCTTTGCGGCAAGCCGCGAGGCGATCGCGGCGACGCTTTTATCCTTGCGCTCGGAAATATCGCGCGCGCTGCCCGCGGTATCGGCCGCCACGATCGGCTTGACGCCGAGCTTGCGGATCATGCGGCGGCACTGGCCGAGCGCGTGCACATGGCTCTCGACGCTCTTGATGTCTTCGAGCCTGGTGCCCTTCACCGCCATCAATTGATGCTGGATCGGCAGGAACCACTCGCCGATGATGAAGAGGCCGGAGGCCGGCAGCAAATGATGGATGTCGGCGACGCGTCCCGCGACCGAGTTCTCGATCGGGATCATGCCGAGATCGGCCTCGCCCGAGGAGATCGCCGACAGCGCATCCTCGAAGGTCGCGCACGGCATCGGCTCGGCGTCGGGATAGGCCTCGTCGATGGCGATGTGGGAATTGGCCCCAGGCTCGCCCTGGAATGCGATTTTCATCTTGCTCATGTCGGGCCTTGTAACAGCGGCTCAGGATTTGGAAAGGATGCTGCGGGCGGTCTCTAAGTCCGCCGCAGTGTCGACGCCGCGGGGGACGGTATCGACGATGGTGAAGTCGATGCGCATGCCGGCCTCCAGCGCCCGGAGCTGCTCCAGCTTCTCCTGCAATTCCAGCGGCGAGGGCGGCAGCGACACGAACCGCTCCAGCGCCGCGCGGCGATAGGCGTAGAGGCCGATATGGTGGTAACGCGGTCCCTCCCCGGTAGGGGCGGTCGCGCGGGTAAAATATAGCGCGCGCATGCGCCGCCCGCCGAGCGAGGTTCCCACCGCCTTCACCACGCTCGGGGCGAGATCCTCCTCCTCGGTGTGGATCTGCGAGGCCAGCGTCGCGATATCGACGGCGGGGTCAGCCAGCGGAGGCAGCACGTCGCGGATGTTGGCGGTCGAGATGGTCGGGAAATCGCCCTGGAGATTGACCACGATTTCGGCTTTGCCTTCGGGATCGAGCTTCTGCATGGCCTCGTGGATGCGGTCCGACCCCGACGGATGCTCAGGGCGGGTCATTACGGCGACGCCGCCATGCGCGGTGACGACGTCGGCGATCTCCTGGGTGTCGGTTGCGACCGCAACCCGCCCGATCGCGGCCTCTTCGGCCCGCCGCAGCACATGCACGATCATCGGCTGTCCGGCGATGTCCTTCAGCGGCTTACCGGGCAGGCGGGTAGCCGCCATGCGGGCCGGGATCAGCACTAAAATGCGGGGATCGGTCATGGGGTCAAGGGCCTGGAAACGGGGCGTTTTCCGCACCGGGAAATCGGGTGGGGATGGGAGGAAAGCGGGGCCGTTTATACGGGTTGCCAGACCACGGGCAAACCGATATCTCAATGTCAAAACTCGGGGGAACGATAAGGAACATTTGATTCTCCCGAGGCACGTCCTGGCGGCCGCTTGGGGCCGCTTTATCCTTCTTGCGGTGTGGGGCCTGGCCGGAAATGGACTCTTTCGAACTCAACAAGATCCTCGGTGCGATCCTCGGCACCTGCCTCGTCGTCCTGGTGACAAGCTTCACCGCCCAGGCGCTGTTCGCTGCGAAACCGCCGGAGAAGCCCGGTTTTGAGATCGCCGTGAAGGAAGAGGCTGGCCATGGCGCTGAGGGCGGCGCTGCCGCGGCGCCGTCCGAGCCAATCGAGAAGCTGCTCCAGACCGCCTCTGTCGAGAAGGGAGCCTCGGCCGCCAAGAAGTGCGGCGCCTGCCACACCTTCGAGAAGGGCGGCCCGAATCGCGTCGGCCCGAACCTCTTCGGCATCGTCGGCCGCGCCCGCGCGTCCGAGGCCGGCTTCAACTACTCCGCCGCCATGAAGGCCAAGGGCGGCGAGTGGACCATCGACGATCTCAACAAGTTCATCACCAATCCGAAGGGCTTTATCTCGGGCACCGCGATGGGCTTCGCCGGCATTCCGAAGGACTCCGAGCGCGCCGACGTCATTGCCTATCTGAACAGCCTGGCCGATAGCCCGAAGCCGCTGCCGACCGCGGCGAAGTAAGATCGCCAAAATAATTATGCCGACCTGCGGCCAGGCTCGAAAAGCCTGGCCGTTTCCTTATCTACCGCTAGGCCGCCTCGCAGCGTTGTTATCGGGGCGTTTCGCCGCAGTGAACCGTCCCCTCGGGCTTCCAAGATGAGGAAAAAGCAACACAATCGGTCGAAACCTTGCCGTATATTGGGGCCTTAAAGGGGTAACCTCCTTCCAGACAGGGACGTTCATTTGGCCATTACCCGACGCGATCTTCTGCTAGCCGGCGGTGCGACTGCTGCGCTCCCCGTCCTCGGTTCCGCCGCAGGTGTTCCGATTGTCAGGGCCGCCGAGGCGCAATCGGCCAGTGAGCTGCCCTGGCGCCACGGTCTCTCCCTGTTTGGCGACATCAAATATCCGGCAGACTTCAAGCGCTTCGACTACGTCAATCCGGACGCGCCGAAGGGCGGCGTCGCGCGCATGATCTCGATCGGCACCTTCGACAATTTCAACATTGCGGTCGCCGGCATCAAAGGCGTGATCGCGCCAGCTGCCGGCCTGATCCATGAAACCCTGATGACGCGCGCGCAGGACGAGGTGGCGACCCAGTACGGTGAGCTTGCCGAAACTGCCCAGCATCCGGGCGATTTTTCCTGGGTGATCTATCGTCTGCGCATGGAAGCCCGCTGGCACGACGGCAAGCCGGTGACGCCTGAGGATGTCATCTTCTCGCTGGAGACTTTGAAGAAGCAGAGCCCGATGTACGGGTCTTACTACCGGCACGTGGTGAAGGCCGAGAAGGTCGGCGAGCGCGACGTGAAGTTCACCTTTGACGGTCCCGGCAACAGGGAACTGCCCACCATCGTCGGCGAGCTCACGGTGCTGCCGAAGCATTGGTGGGAAGGTACCGACGCGCAGGGACGGAAGCGAGACGTCGGCGCGACGACGCTCGAGATTCCGCTCGGCTCAGGTCCATACCGGATCAAGGAATTCGTGGCGGGACGCTCGATCAAGCTCGAACGGGTCAAGGACCATTGGGGCGCGAACTTGCCGAGCCAGATCGGGCAGAACAATTTCGACGAGCTGCGCTTCGAGTTCTTCCGCGACAACATCGTCGCGCTGGAAGCCTTCAAGGCCGATCAGGCCGACTGGATCGCGGAGAATTCCGCCAAGCAATGGGCGACCGCCTACGATTTTCCGGCGGTCACCGAGAAGCGGGTGGTCAAGGAAGAATTTCCGATCAACGACTCCGGCCGCATGCAGGCCTTCGTGGTCAACAGCAGGCGCGACCAGTTCAAAGACGCGCGGGTGCGGCGGGCCTTCAACTATGCTTTCGACTTCGAGGAGATGAACAAGCAGCTCTTCTTCGGTCAGTACAAGCGCATCAACAGCTATTTCGAAGGCACCGAGCTCGCCGCGACGGGCCTGCCTCAGGGTGAGGAATTGCAGATCCTCGAGACCGTGAAGGACAAGGTGCCGCCGGAAGTCTTCACCACGCCTTACCAGAATCCGGTCGGCGGCAATCCGGAAGCGGTGCGCGCCAATTTACGCGAAGCGGCAAAGCTGCTGAAAGAGGCGGGCTTCGAGGTACGCGACCACAAGCTGGTCGACGCCTCGGGCAAGGTTCTGACGGTCGAGATCCTGGTACAGGATCCCTCGTCCGAGCGTATCGCGCTGTTCTACAAGCCGTCGCTGGAGCGGATCGGCGTCAATACGTCGGTTCGTACGGTCGACGACGCGCAGTACCAGAACCGGCTGCGCAGCTTCGATTTCGACATGATCATCGATCAGTGGGGCGAGTCGCTCTCGCCCGGCAACGAGCAGCGCGAGTTCTGGGGATCGCAGACGGCCGACGTGCCGGGGGCGCGCAACACCATCGGCATCAAGAACCCGGCCGTGGATGCATTGATTGAGAAAGTGATCTTCGCCAAGGACCGCGCCGGTCTCGTCGCCGCAACGCGTGCGCTCGATCGCGTGCTGCTGTGGAATTTCTACGTCGTGCCCCAGTTTACCTATCCATTCTCGCGCTACGCCCGATGGGACCGCTTCAGCCATGCCGAGCCGCTGCCGAAATATGGCAGGTCAGGCCTGCCGACGCTATGGTGGTACGACGCCGAGAAGGCCGCCCGAATCGGAAAACGCTCTTGAGAAAGCTTTCGCGCATGGCGCAGCTTTCACGCCGGCATGTGCTCGTCTTCGGTGCAGGCGGCGCCTTGAGCGCATCGCTGGGCCCGTCCTGGCTGCGCGGCGCGGCTGCATCCGAAATGCCGGCCGAGGTGCACGGCATATCGGCGTTCGGCGATCTCAAATATCCGGCCGACTTCCACCATTTCGACTACGTCAATGTCGAGGCACCGAAGGGAGGCACGTTCTCGCTGATCCCGTCGGCGCGCGCCTACAATCAATCCTTCTTCACGTTCAGCTCGCTCAATGCCTTCATCCTCAAGGGCGAGGGTGCGCAGGGCATGGATCTGACCTTCGTCTCGCTGATGGCGCATGCCGGCGATGAGCCGGATGCGATGTACGGCTATGCCGCCAAATCGGTGCAGATCTCCCCAGACAAGCTCGCCTACCGCTTCACGATTCGGCCCGAGGCGCGGTTTCACGACGGCTCGAAGTTGACCGCGCATGATGTCGCTTTCTCCATCAATACGCTGAAGGAGAAGGGCCATCCGTTGGTCCAGTTGCAGATGCGCGACGTCAAGGGCGCCGGGGCGCTCGATGACGCCACCGTGGTGGTGAATTTCGCCGAGAAGCGCGCGCGCGACGTGCCGCTCTATGCGGCTGGCTTGCCGATCTTCTCGAAGGCCTATTACGCGACGAGGCCGTTCGAGGAATCGACGACGGATGTCCCGCTGGGGTCGGGCCCGTACAAGGTCGGGAAGTTCGAAATCAATCGCTACATCGAGTTCGAGCGGGTGAAGGACTGGTGGGCTGCCGACCTGCCGGTCTGTCGCGGCAGCAACAATTTCGACGTGATCCGCTACGAGTACTACCGCGATCGCGACGTCGCGTTCGAGGGCTTTACCGGCAAGAATTACCTCTATCGCGAGGAATTCACCTCGCGCATCTGGGCGACGCGCTACGATTTTCCGGCCATCAAGGACGGCCGCGTCAAGCGCGAACAGGTGCCGGACCGAACGCCTTCGGGCGGCCAGGGCTGGTTCATCAACACCCGCCGCGACAAGTTCAAGGACGTGAAAGTCCGCGACGCCATGAATTGCGCGTTTGACTTCGAGTGGACCAACAAGACCATCATGTACGGCGCCTATGCGCGCACAATCTCGCCGTTCCAGAACTCCGACCTCGTTGCCGAAGGTCCTCCCTCGCCCGAGGAATTGAAGCTGCTCGAGCCCTATCGCGGCCAGGTCCCCGACGAGGTGTTCGGCGAGCCCTATGTGCCGCCGGTGACGGACGGCTCAGGCCAGGACCGCACGCTGTTGCGCAAGGCGCAGCAGTTGCTCCAGGAGTCAAAGATACCCGTCAAGGACGGTAAGCGCCTGCTGCCGAATGGCGACGTCTTTACCATCGAATTCCTGATCGACGAGCCGTCGTTCCAGCCGCATCACGCGTCCTTCATCAAAAACCTGAACACGCTCGGGATCGAGGCAAGTCTGCGCGTCGTCGATGCCGTCCAGCATCGTGCGCGGGTCGAAGCGTTCGATTTCGACGTCGCGATCGAGCGCATCAGCATGACGCCGACACCCGGTGACAGCCTGCGGACCTACTTCACTTCGCAGGCCGCAGCCACGAAAGGATCCCATAATCTGGCCGGCGTCACCAATCCTGCGATCGACGCGTTGGTGGAGAAAGCGATGGCGGCCGAGACGCGCAAGGATCTGACGGTCGCATGCCGCGCGATCGATCGCGTCTTTCGCGCCGGGCGCTATTGGGTGCCGCAATGGAACAACACCAGCCACCGGCTGGCCTATTGGGACATGTTCGATCACCCGAAGGATTTGCCCCGCTACCAGTTGAGTGACTATTCCAGCGACGTCGGCGAGCGGACCCTGTGGTGGTTCGACGCCGCCAAGGCCGCCAAGCTCGATCAGGCGAAGTAGCTCATGAGCGCCTATATCGCCCGCCGCATTCTCCTGATGATCCCGACGCTGCTCGGGATCCTCTTCATTTCCTTCGTCGTCGTGCAATTCGCGCCGGGCGGTCCGGTCGAGCGTGTGATCGCGCAGCTCTCTGGCGCCGACACCGGCGGCACCTCGCGCATCTCGGGCGGCGGCGACTTCGCCCAGCGTGCGCCGGGACAGGTCGGCGCCGGCGCCGACGCGGTCAACTCGAAATACCGCGGCGCGCAGGGGCTCGATCCCGAGTTCATCAAGAAGCTGGAGCAGCAGTTCGGCTTCGACAAGCCTGCGCCCGAGCGATTCCTGCTGATGGTGTGGAATTTCGCGCGGTTCGATTTCGGCATGAGCTATTTCCGCACCGTCAGCGTCATTCAGCTCATCAAGGAGAAACTGCCGGTCTCGATCTCGCTCGGCATCTGGCTGACGCTGATCACGTACCTGATCTCCATACCGCTCGGCATTCGCAAGGCGGTCAACGACGGCGCGCGGTTCGATACCTGGACCTCGGCGGTCATCGTGCTCGGCTACGCGATTCCCGGCTTCCTGTTCGCGATCCTCCTGATCATCCTGTTCGCCGGCGGCTCGTTCTTCAACTGGTTCCCGCTGCGCGGGCTGACATCCGACGGCTGGTCGCAATTCCCCTGGTACTGGAAGATCCTCGATTATTTCTGGCACCTGACCTTGCCGCTGATCTCGATGGCGCTCGGTGCCTTTGCGACCATGACGTTCCTCACCAAGAACTCGTTCATGGACGAGATCCGCAAGCAATACGTCATGACTGCGCGGGCCAAGGGCTGTAGCGAGCGCCAGGTGCTCTACGGCCACATCTTCCGCAACGCCATGCTGATCGTGATCGCGGGTTTCCCTGGCGCCTTCATCAGCGCCTTCTTCTCAGGTTCGCTTCTTATCGAGACGATCTTCTCGCTGGACGGGCTCGGGCTGCTCGGTTTCGAGAGCGTTCTCAACCGCGACTATCCCGTCGTGTTCGGCACGCTCTACATCTTTTCGCTGATGGGTCTCGTGGTCAATCTGATCTCCGATTTGACCTATATGTGGATCGATCCCCGGATCGATTTCGAGGCGCGGGAGGTCTGATGTCGGTTACCGCGCCCACACCAATCAAGACCAAGACCAAATTGCCGGTCGGCGAGGTGACGCCGGCGCCGCACAAGGCGTTCGCCCCGTCGCCGCTCAACAAGCGGCGCTGGCAGAATTTCAAGGCCAACCGCCGCGGCTACTGGTCGTTCTGGATCTTCATGGTCCTGTTCCTGGTCTCGCTGTTCGCCGAACTGATCGCGAACGACCGTCCCTTCATGATCAAGTTCGACGGTCGTCTCTACTGGCCGGCCTTCGTCACCTATTCGGAGACCACCTTCGGCGGCGATTTCGAGACCGCGGCCGACTACCGCGATCCCTACTTGCAGAAGCTGATCAAGGACAAGGGCGGCGTGATCGTCTGGCCGCTCATCCGCTATTCCTACGACACGCACAATCTCGACCTGCCGACGCCCGCGCCGTCGCCGCCGACCTGGATGCTGACGGAGGCGCAATGCAAGCCGGTGGTGGAGAAGAAGGGCCTGAAGAGCTGCCGTGATCTCGAATACAACTGGCTCGGCACCGACGACCAGGGCCGCGACGTGGTCGCGCGGCTGATCTACGGCTTCCGCATCTCGGTGCTGTTCGGCCTGACGCTGACCATCGTCTCCTCCGTCATCGGCATCATCGCCGGCGGCGTGCAGGGCTATTTCGGCGGCTGGATCGATCTGTTCTTCCAGCGCTTCATCGAGATCTGGAACGCCATACCCTATCTCTATCTGCTGCTCATCATATCGGCGGTGCTCCCGCCGGGCTTCTTCATCCTGCTCGGCATCATGGTGCTGTTTCACTGGGTGGCGCTGGTCGGCCTCGTGCGCGCGGAATTCTTGCGCGGGCGCAATTTCGAATACATCCAGGCGGCGCGGGCGCTCGGGGTGTCCAATGCCGTGATCATGTTCCGCCACCTGCTGCCGAACGCCATGGTGGCGACGATGACGTTCCTGCCGTTCATCGTCTCATCGTCGGTGATGACGCTGACGGCCCTCGACTTCCTGGGCTTCGGTCTGCCGCCCGGCTCGCCGTCGCTCGGCGAGATGTTGGCGCAGGCCAAGGCCAACGTGCAGGCGCCGTGGCTCGGCTTCTCCGGCTTCTTTGCCGTCGCGATCATGCTGTCGCTCCTGATCTTCACTGGCGAAGCGGTGCGCGACGCCTTCGATCCGCGCAAGACGTTCAGGTAAGCCATGGATGCGATCAACCAGCCCCTGCTCAGCGTGCGCGACCTCTCGGTGGCCTTCCACCAGGGCGCGGGTACGACGCTCGCCGTCGACAAGGTGTCGTTCCAGATCAAGCGCGGCGAATGCGTGGCGCTGGTCGGCGAATCCGGCTCCGGCAAGTCGGTCAGCGCGCTCTCGGTCATGAAGCTCCTGCCTTATCCGAACGCCTCGCATCCCTCGGGAAGCATCCGCTTCAAGGGGCGTGAGATCCTGAACCTTTCGGAGCGGGAGATGCGCGCCGTCCGCGGCAGCGACATCTCGATCATCTTCCAGGAGCCGATGACCTCGCTCAATCCGCTGCACACGATCGAGGCGCAGATCGGCGAGATCATCCAGCTCCACAATCCGACCAGCAATGCGCTGGCGCGCAAGCGGACGCTGGAGCTGCTCACCCAGGTCGGTATCCCCGAGCCCGAGACGCGGCTCGCGAGCTATCCGCACCAGCTCTCCGGCGGTCAGCGCCAGCGCGTGATGATCGCGATGGCGCTCGCCAACGAGCCCGATCTGTTGATTGCGGACGAGCCGACCACGGCGCTCGACGTCACCGTGCAGGCGCAGATCCTGGCGCTGCTTGCCGAGATACGCTCGCGTCTCGGCATGAGCCTGCTGTTCATCACCCACGATCTCGGCATCGTGCGCCGTATCGCCGACACTGTCTGCGTCATGAAGAGCGGCAAGATCGTCGAGCAGGGGCCGGTTGAGCAGGTCTTCAAGGCGCCGAAACATCCCTATACGCGTGACCTGCTCGCGGCTGAGCCGAAGCCGGACCCCGCGCCGCCCCAGCCGAACGCGCCCATCGTGATGTCGGCGGACGCGCTGAAGGTCTGGTTCCCGATCAAGCGCGGTTTCCTGCGCAAGACGGTCGGTCACATCAAGGCGGTCGACGGCGTCAATGTCGCGGTGCGCAAGGGCGAGACGCTCGGCGTCGTCGGCGAGTCCGGCTCCGGCAAGACCACGCTCGGGCTGGCGTTATTGCGGCTGATCTCGTCGAACGGCCGCATCGTCTTCCTGGGGAAAGACATCCAGGGCCTGCGCTTCAAGGAGATGCGCCCGTTCCGGCGCGACATGCAGATCGTATTCCAGGATCCGTTCGGCTCGCTCAGTCCACGCATGTCGGTCGCCGATATCGTCGGCGAGGGCCTCTCGGTGCATCAGCCAAACCTGTCGCGCGAGGACCGTGAGGCGCGCGTCATCAAGGCGCTGGAGGATGTCGGCCTCAATCCGGAGACGCGCTTCCGCTATCCGCACGAATTCTCCGGCGGCCAGCGCCAGCGCATCAGCATTGCGCGCGCGATCGTGCTCGAGCCCGATTTCGTCGTGCTGGACGAGCCGACCAGCGCGCTCGACATGCTGTTCCAGGCGCAGATGGTCGATCTCCTGCGCGAGTTGCAGCGCAAGCGCGATCTCACCTACATGTTCATCTCGCACGACCTGCGCGTCGTGGCCTCGCTCGCCAGCCATTTGATCGTGATGCGCGGCGGCAAGGTGGTCGAGGAAGGGCAGGCGGCGGAGCTCTTCAAGAGTCCGAAGACCGACTACACGCGCGCGCTGTTCGCGGCCGCGTTCCGGCTGGAGACGGCGGGGAATGGATCGGTGGCGACGTAGTTGCCGTCATTCCGAGGCGATGCGAAGCATCGAACCTGGAATCTCGAGATTCCCCAATGCGCAATTGCGCATTGGGGTTCACGCTTCGTGTGCCCCGGAATGACGATCAGGGGTTAGAGCCGCTTGATCGCGACGATCTCGCTGCCGGCCTGCTTGATCCGCGCAATCGCGTCATTCGTGTTCTCGATTTCGGTCGCCATGTGATGCGCGTTGGCGTGCACTATCGTATGGGCATCGCGCACGATCGCGACATGGCCCTTCCAGAAGATCAGATCGCCGCGTTGCAGCTTGGTCCTCTCATGCTGCTCCAAGCTTCGCCCAAGGCCGGCCAGTTGCATGTCGCTGTCGCGCGGGCAGCCGATGCCGGCGGCGGTCAGCGAAACCTGGACCAGGCCGGAGCAATCGATGCCAAGTGAGCTCTTGCCGCCCCAGAGATAGGGCGTGCCGACGAAACGCTCGGCTACGGTGACGAAATCCGACTCGCGATGGTCGAGGTTGGCCAGATGTGTCTTGGGCAGATATTGGCCCGCATGCGTGATGGCAAAGCTGCCATCCTCGCGCGTCACCGCGACCTTCGATCCCATCACCAGCGCGTCTGATGGCGGAAGCTTGATCGACGGGCCCGGAAACGCAAGGGTCCGGAGCGCGCTGACCTTGTGTGTCGGCGCAGCCGCGGGCTTGGCGAGCGCCGCATCGGGAAGCCAGCCGACATAGCCGTCGCTCACGAGCTGGCCCCAGGCCCAGCCTTCGCCGTTGCGATCGTAGATCGTGACGCGCTCGCCGCGCAGTGCCTCGGTCATCAGCATCGCGTTCGACGACGGCTGTTCACGCAGCGGCGCGATGGCCTCGATCACCTCGAACTCTTCGCCCTCGACGAAGCGATCCGCCTCGACCTGGCCTTCGAGATATTTCGCGGCGATGTCGCCGCGTGCCGGCGTCACCCGCTTATCATGCATAGCGTTCGCTCAGCAGTAGGTAGAGTGCGCGCGCGGCCTGGCATTCGCCGCCCTCGGGGCGCGCGGGTTTTGCCGACGGTGTCCACGCGTAGATGTCGACATGCAGCCAGCTCTTCGCCTGCTCGACGAAACGCTGCAGGAACAAGGCGCATGTGATCGAGCCGGCAAAGGTGCCCGACGGCGCGTTGGTGATATTGGCCGTCTTGGAGTCCAGCCAGGAATCGTAAGCCGGCCATAGCGGCATCCGCCACAACGGATCGTTCTCCCTCACGGCGCAGCGCGCGACGTCGGCGGCAAGCGTCTCATCATTGGTGTAAAAGGGCGGTAAATCCGGCCCCAGCGCAACGCGTGCCGCGCCGGTCAGCGTGCCCAGATCGATCAGCAGATCGGGCTTTTCCTCGTCCGCCAGCGCCAGTGCGTCGGCCAGCACCAGCCGGCCTTCGGCGTCAGTATTGCCGATCTCGACCGTGATCCCCTTGCGCGAGGGAAAGATGTCGAGCGGCCGGAAGGCGTTGCCGGCGACCGCGTTCTCCACGGCGGGGATCAATACGCGCAGCCGCACCTTGAGCTTGGCGCCCATTACCATGCGCGCGAGCGCCAGCACGTTGGCCGCACCGCCCATGTCCTTCTTCATGATCAGCATGCCGCTCGACGGCTTCAGGTCGAGCCCGCCGGTGTCGAAGCAGACGCCCTTGCCAACCAGCGTGACCTTGGGATGCGCAGGGTTACCCCAGGCGATGTCGATCAGGCGCGGCGCGCGGGTCGAAGCCATGCCGACGGCATGGATCAGCGGAAAATTCTGCGCCTTCAATTCGTCGCCGACGATGCAGCCAAAGCTTGCGCCGAACTCGGCGGCGAGCGCCTTTGCGGTCGCAGCGAGCTCCTCCGGCCCCATGTCGTTGGCGGGGGTATTGACGAGATCGCGCGCCAGATACGCGGCATCCGCGATCCGCGCAACTTCAGCAATGTCGACACCGTCGGGCGGCACCAGCCTGACGTCGGGCGCATCCGCCTTGCGGTAGCGGGCAAAGCGGTAGCTGCCGAGCGCGAAGGCGAGGGCGGCTAGGCGCGCATCATGCGGCGCATTGGCGAAACGGTAGATGCCCGGCGGCAGCAGGCCCGGCAGGCTGCCTGCCCGGAACAGGTCGCGCGATCGTGCGGCCTCGTCCTCGAGGCCGAACAGCACTCCTGCGACCGCGCCGTCCGGCGCCGGCAAAGCGAGATATGCGCCCGGCTTGCCAGCAAAGCCATTGGCCGTTGCGAACTGGCGTTGCGGCGGCGACAGCGTCTCGGCGACCTGGTCCCAGCTCGATTGGGTCACGAAGGTGATGGGAATGGCGGCAGACGACGTCTCGAATACGGAAGGCATTGGCGGGGCCGCCCCAAGATGGTTCAGATGATGAAAAGAGACTTCGCAGAGTTTCGTGGCACCTGCAATCGGCTTTGCCGCCAGCCGGCGCGCTCGCGAGCTGCTACTCGGCTTGCCGTCACCATGCTAGGTTCCGGCAAAACTCGTCCGCGGCGCCAGTGCCGCGGGTCCAAGGGCGGGTCCAAGGGCGGGTCCAAGAGCGGGTTCAAGACAAGCCGTGCCGGGAGGGAATGCAATGGAATTTCTTTGGAGCGTGGTCGCGTTTTTCGGCCAGGCCATCGAGGCGGTCTTCGCCTATGTCGAGCATCATCACTGGATCTTTGCGTTCCTCGCCGGCGGCTACGTCTTCTATCTCCACGACCGCGCGGTCCATGCGCGCTTCGACGCGCTCGACAAGCGCATCGACGAGGTGAGGAAGCGGCTGGCCATGGAATATTGAGCCGCGCCTGGCGACACCATTGGCGATCTGATCGCGCAGCTCGCAGGAAGAGCTGACACCAAATCCCGGGACTGACCTCGACCGACCGCCGCCAGCCGGCGCGCTACCCCGTGCTGCGGTTCCGTTAACCGGCCGTTAGGGTTAACAGTCTATTGCTGGCGCGTTCGGCTCGATCAATCGGCTCGAGAGTCAAAAGCGTCATGCGTCAGCGGTTTTGTGTTGCCCGGCTTCTTGCGTCCAGTTCGCTGGTGGCGGTCTTGGCCGCAAGCCTTGGCGGCTGCCAGACCATGGCCGACATCACGGGCTCGGTGACGCCGCGCGCGGAAGCCGCAGCGCCCGCAGATCCTGCCCGCGCCGCCGACGTCTATGGTGAACGCTACCGCGCCAATCCCAAAGATCCCGACGCCGCGCTTGTCTATGGCCAGGCGTTGCGCGCCAACGGCCAGCGGGCGCAGGCCGCCGCCGTGCTGGAGCAGGCAACCATCGCCCATCCCGGCAACAAGTCGCTTCTGGCGCTCTATGGTCGCGCACTCGCCGACAACGGCAATTTCCAGCAGGCCTTCGACGTGCTGTCGAAGGCGCACTCGCCCGACAACCCGGACTGGCGCCTGCTCTCGGTGCAGGGCACCTGCCTCGACCAGATGGGCAAGCACGAGGAGGCGCGCCGCTACTATGTCAGCGCGCTGAAAATCACGCCCGGTGATCCCGGCGTCCTGTCCAATCTCGGCCTGTCCTACATGCTCACGAAGGAACTGCCGCGGGCGGAAGAGACGCTCCGGCAGGCCTATGCCTCGCCACGCGCCAACGCGCGGGTGCGGCAGAATCTTGCGCTGGTGGTCGGCTTGCAGGGACGCTTCGCGGAGGCCGAGACCATCGTCAAGGCCGACCTGCCGCCGGACGAAGCCGCGGCGAACGTCGCCTACCTCAAGGAAATGCTGAACCGCAACGACACGCCGCGCAGCCCGGCCAAGCGTATGCCGGTGCCGGTCGCTTCCCTCAGCCAATCCGAATAGCTGGCTAGAACAAGACGAGTTTCTGGCGCGAGCCGGAGGCGCGGTTCACCTCTCCCGTAGGGAGAGGTCGGATCGCATCTTTGGATGCGATCCGGGTGAGGGGGTAAGGCCTGCGCCGAACGCTGCGGCCCCTCGGAGGTGAACCTTTGCAACCGCTCGCGCTTGATCTCATCGCGCTCTACGGTCAGTGCAGCTCGGAGACCTTGATGCCGGTCGGTCCGAGAATGACGACGAACAGCACCGGCAGGAAGAACAGGATCATCGGCACGGTCAGCTTCGGCGGCAGTGCGGCGGCCTTCTTCTCGGCCTCGTTCATGCGCATGTCGCGGTTTTCCTGCGCCATCACGCGCAAGGAATGGCCGAGCGGGGTGCCGTAGCGCTCCGCCTGCTGGAGCGCGAGACAGACCGATTTGACGCCTTCGAGGCCGGTACGCCGCGCCAGGTTCTCATAGGCCACCTTGCGGTCCTGCAAGTAGGACAGCTCGGCCGTGGTCAACGTGAACTCCTCAGACAGCGCGATCGACTGGCCGACGATCTCGGTCGCGACTTTCCGGAACGCCATCTCGACCGACATGCCCGACTCGATACAGATCAGCAGCAGGTCGAGCGCGTCGGGGAAGGCGCGTTTGATCGATAGCTGGCGTTTGGAGATCGCGTTCTTCAGGAACAGCATCGGCGCCTGGAGGCCGAGATAGGCGGCGCCGACGCAAATGCCGATCTTGATCGGCAGCGACTGCTGCATATGCGCGATCAGGAACACGTAGAGCATGGCGCCGACGAACAGCACGAGCGGCGTCACCATGCGGGCGAACAGGAAGGTGATGTAAGGCGCCTGGCCGCGATAGCCTGCCATCACGAGCTTTTCGCGCGCGGCCTCCTGCGCCAGCCATTTGGTGAGGTTGAAGTCCTCGACCACCTTGGAGACGAGCTGCTTCGGCGTCTGGCGCAGCGAAACCTTCTCGGTCTTGGCGAGCCGGTCGCGCTCGCGCTGCCGGATGCGCTCGCGCTCGCTTGCCACCGCCTTCATGCGCTTGGCAAGGCCTTCGCCGGCGAACAACGGCATCACCAGCGTGTAGACGGTGGCGCTGGCGGCGATCGCCGCTAGCAGCATCGTCATGAAGTGAACGTCGTGCAGTTTCGTGACGAGGAGATCGACCATACTGGCACCGTCAGAAATCGAAGTTGATCATTTTCTTCATCACCATGATGCCGATCGACATCCAGACGACGCAGCCGACCAGCATGAGCTGGCCGGTGGGATGGGTCCACAGCAGCGAGATGTATTGCGGGGTCGTGAGATAGACCAGGAACATCACGATCGGCGGCAGCGAGCCGATGATGCCGGCCGAGGCCTTGGCCTCCATCGACATCGCCTGGATCTTTTCCTTCATCTTCTTGCGGTCGCGCAGCACCTTCGAGAGGTTGCCGAGTGCCTCGGAGAGGTTGCCGCCGGACTTCTGCTGGATCGACACGACGATGCCGAAGAAGTTCGCCTCCGGCAACGGCATGCGCTCATAGAGACGCGAGCAGGCCTCGCCCAGCGGCATGCCGATCGCCTGGGTCTCGATGATGGCAAGGAATTCGCTGCGCAGCGGCTCCGGCGAATCCGCTGCGACGACCTTGATCGATTCGAACAGCGGCAGGCCGGCCTTGATGCCGCGGACGATGACGTCGACGGCGTCGGGGAGCGCTGCCAGGAACTTGTTCTCGCGGCGCTTCTTCAGGAAGCTCAGCATCCAGCGCGGCAGGCCGAGGCCGCCGGCGAAGCCAAGGCCCGCGGCCCCCAGCAGCCCGCCGCCGGCGAACATGGCGAGGAAGAAGAACGCGCCGCCGAGCGCGGCGGAGACGATCCAGAATTTCTGCGGCGTCCAGTCGAGCCCGGCCTGCGAGAGCCGCACGCTGAGCGGAACGCTCTTCTCCTGCAGGCGCCGCGCCTCGAGATCCTTGAGCGTGGTCTCGACCTGCTCGCGGCGCGAGCGCTGCGTCTTCTCGGCCTGCCGGGCGGCGACGGGTTCGGCGCGCCCGATTGAGGCGCGGCGGCTCTCCGCCTTCCGTTCGCCGGACAACAACGGATAGAGGAAAACCCAGGCGACGCCGCCGACCGCGGCGGTGGCGAGAAAGGAGAGGGCGAGGACCTGCATCTTCATGGTGCGTTACTGCTCACGTCTGCGCTGCCACTTCCGCCGCATCGAGCGCGGCGGCAAGGCGCTTCTCCTCGCCGTAGTAGCGGGCGCGCTCCCAGAAGCGGGGGCGGCCGATGCCGGTCGAGCGATGCCGTCCGATGATCTTGCCGTTGGCGTCCTCACCGACGAGGTCATAGAGGAAGATGTCCTGGGTGATGATGGTGTCCCCTTCCATGCCCATCACCTCGGTGATGTGGGTGATCCGGCGCGAACCGTCGCGCAGGCGGGCGGCCTGGATGATGACGTCGATGGAGGCGCAGATCATCTCGCGGATAGTGCGCGAGGGCAGGGAGAAGCCGCCCATCGTGATCATGGATTCGCAGCGCGACAGCGCCTCGCGTGGGTTGTTGGCGTGCAGCGTTCCCATCGAGCCGTCATGGCCGGTGTTCATGGCCTGCAACAGGTCGAAGGCTTCGGGTCCGCGGACCTCGCCGACGATGATGCGTTCGGGGCGCATACGCAGGCAGTTGCGCACCAATTCGCGCATCGTGACCTGGCCTTCACCCTCGATGTTGGGCGGGCGGGTTTCCAGCCGCACCACGTGAGGCTGCTGGAGCTGCAGTTCGGCCGCGTCCTCGCAGGTGATGACGCGCTCGTCGTGCTCGATGTAGTTTGTCATGCAGTTGAGGAGCGTCGTCTTGCCCGAACCGGTACCGCCGGAGATCAGCACGTTGCAGCGGCAGCGGCCGATGATCTGGAGGATCTCGGCGCCTTCAGGGGTGATCGCGCCGAACTTGACGAGCTGATCCAGCGTCAGCTTGTCCTTCCTGAACTTGCGGATGGTGAGTGCGGGGCCGTCGATCGAGAGCGGCGGCACGATGGCGTTGACGCGGGAGCCGTCGGCGAGACGGGCGTCGCAGATCGGCGAGGATTCGTCGACGCGCCGGCCGACCTGGCTGACGATGCGCTGGCAGATGTTGAGGAGCTGCTGGTTGTCGCGAAAGCGGATGCCGGTGCGCTGGATCTTGCCGCCGACTTCGATGAACACCGTGTTGGCGCCGTTGACCATGATGTCGGCGATGTCATCGCGCGACAGCAGCGGCTCGAGCGGGCCATAACCGAGCACGTCGTTGCAGATGTCGTCGAGCAGCTCCTCCTGCTCGGCAATCGACATCACGATGTTCTTGATCGCGATGATCTCGTTGACGATGTCGCGGATTTCCTCGCGCGCGGACTCGGAATCTAGCTTGGCGAGCTGGGCGAGGTCGATCGCCTCGATCAGGGCGCCGAAGATCGTCGCCTTGACCTCGTAGTAATTGTCCGAGCGGCGGCTCTCCATGGGCGGAGGCGGCGGGGCCTTGATCGGCGCCAGCGGCGGTGAGGCGATGGCCGGGGGCGGCGGCGCGCGCGAAACACTTGGCGCCGGGGCCTGGGCAGGCTCTGGCGACACGGCGCCGGGCTTGGGGGCCCGAAAGTCGGTGTCTGTTCCGCTACGCTTACCGAACACTTAACAACTCCATGCGGCGGCTATTTTCCGCGCAACTTCTCAATCAGGGGTGAAAGGAACGACGACTTTTGCTTCTTGGTCTCGCTACGGCCGGTCAGGCGCTGGGCGATCTGGAGGAACATGTCGATCGTCTTATGGTTGGCCGAGATTTCCGCGATCATCTGGCCGTTATTGGCCGCGGAGCCGAAAGTCTGGGGCTCGAACGGAATCGAGGCGATCGGCTGGCTCTCGATCGCCTTGGCGAACTCGGTGGCGGCGATTTCGGGGCGCTTGGGGACGCCGACCTGGTTCAGGCAGTACAGTGGCGGCCGGTCGTTCGGCCGGGCCGCTTTCAAGAGGTCGAACAGGTTCTTGGTGTTGCGCAGGTTCGCAAGGTCGGGGGCGGCCACGATCAGGATGTCGTCCGCCCCGATCAGGGCGCGCTTGGTCCAGCCCGTCCATTGGTGCGGGATGTCGAGTACGATGCAGGGCATGGTCGAGCGCAGCGTGTCGAACACGGCGTCAAAGGCGTCGGTGCCGAAATCATAGACCCGGTCGAGCGTGGCCGGCGCGGCCAGCAGGCTCAGATGGTCGGTGCATTTCGACAGCAGACGGTCGACGAAGGCCGTATCGATACGGTCCGGCGAGAACACGGCGTCGGCGATGCCCTGCGGCGGATCCTGATTGTAGTCGAGCCCGGCGGTGCCGAAGGCGAGGTCGAGATCGGCGACCACCGCGTCCATGGCGAGGTCGCGCGCGATCGCCCAGGCGACGTTGTGGCTGATGGTGGAAGCACCGACGCCGCCCTTGGCGCCGACGACTGCAATGATGCGGCCGACCGCCTTGGCTTCCGGCGCAGAGAACAGATTGCAGATCGATCGCACCACGTCGATCGGGCCAACAGGTGCCAGCACATAGTCGCTGACGCCGCGGCGTACGAGCTCGCGATACAGCATGACGTCGTTGATGCGGCCGATCACGACGACGCGGGTGCCGGCATCGCAGACGGTGGCGAGCTGGTCGAGCCCGCCGAGCAGGTCGGCCCGCCCGTCGCTCTCCAGGACGATCACGTTCGGTGTGGGGGCGGAGCGATAGGCTTCGGCCGCGGCCGCGATGCCGCCCATCTGGATCTTCAGATGAGCCTTGCCGAGGCGGCGGTCCTCGCCGGCCGACTGCACGGCGGCGGCGGTCTCCACGGTCTCGCAGAACGCCTGGACCGAGACGCGCGGGGCAGGTGCAATATGCTCCTCTGCCGGCGGCGGCGCGCCCTGCGGCTGTTCTTCCTGAGTCTGGCGAGCGTAGCTGATCATTTGCCGGTGTCGCTGAGTTTGGCCTTCTCGGCCTCGGGATAAACGGTCGCCGTCGTCTGACCCTTGCGATATTTCTCGAAGGCTTCACTGCGGCGCATGGTGTAGGCCGGCGTTTCAGGCCGCGGCTGCTCGAGGTCCGACGGATTGTCGATCATTGCGGCCATGTTGCGCTGATAGCTGCAGCCGAAATTGTAATAGGACTTGTTCTCGAACCATCGCGGGTTCTTCGAGGAGGGACCGATATCCTCCGGCCACAGCCCGCAGGGACCCGCGACCGCGGCGATCCTGGAATAGGTCAGGCGGATCGGCGGCAGGAAGCGCGGGTCTTCGGGGCGATAGCGGCGCACGAGGACGCCGCGCGGCGGCACGCCGGCGGCGGCCAGCATGGCCTGGATTTCCCGCAGCGATTCCGCAGCCGGGCGCGCATTGGGTGTGTCGGTCGGCACGTCGATATGGATCGCGCCGGTGCCCTCATGTGTCCAGGTCGAAGCCAGACCCATGACGTCGGCGCGCTGGGCTGCGGTCAGGCCGCCGCGCGCGTGACCGACGAAGACGACGATGGAGCGGTTCTGCTCCTCGATCGCGATCGGGTGGCGCTGCTTGAAATCGTCGGGAATGGAAGCGGTGACCGCCTCATCGGTATGAGTGCAGGCGCCGAGCGCGATCGCAATGCCGACGAGCGCGCCGCTGACGCGAAGGGCGCTGTTGCGATTCTGGGGTGATCTGGTGGCCATTCTCGAAGTCCCCGTTCCGCCTCAGTCCGTGATGAAGCCGTAGGTGCCGCGGTAATTCCGCGCGGGATCGACCCGGCCCGGCACGCCATAGATGCGATTGATGTTGCCAAGCAGCTCGGCCTGCGGATCGGAAGGCGCGGCAAAGCCGTCATCTGGACGCGACAGGTCCTTCTGCGCGACGGCGCGCACGATATAGGGCGTCACCAGGACCATCAGCTCGGTCTGGTTGTTGACGTAATCGCGGCTGCGGAACAGCGTGCCGAGCACCGGAAGCTGCATCAGCCCGGGCAAGCCGCTGACCGCTTGCTTGGTCTGCTCCTGGATCAGGCCCGCCATCGCCATCGCGCCGCCGGAGGGAATTTCCAGCGTGGTCTCTGCCCGCCGGGTCCTGATCGAGGGCACCGTCAGCGAGTTCGTCGTGTTCGTGCCGACCGACTGCGATAGCGTGATCGAATTGTCGTTGGACAGCTCCGAGACCTCGGTCATGACGCGCAGGCTGATCTTGCCCTCGGTCAGCACCAGCGGGGTGAAGTTGAGCGAGATGCCGAACTTCTTGAAGCTGATCTGGTTGGTACAGACGTGTGTCGTCGGATCGCAGGCATAGCCCGCCGGCACCGGGAATTCGCCGCCGGCGATGAAGGTCGCCGATTCGCCCGAGATCGCGGTCAGGTTGGGCTCGGCGAGCGTACGGATCACGCCCGCGGTTTCCATCGCGCGCAGGGTGGCTTGCACCGATGGGGCCCCGCCGAACTTTGTCGTCAGGCTGTTGCCGTCGACAAGATTGCGACCAAGAGCCGTGAACGGGTTGGCGTTGGTGAAGTTCACCACCGCGGTGCCGTAGGCGAGATTGGCGGACAGGTCGATGCCGAGCTGCTTGACGATGTTGCGCGCGACTTCGGCGACCGTCACCTTCAGCATGACCTGGTCGCGGCCGCGGACCACGATGGAGTTCACCACCTTGTCGGCGCCGCCGGCAAGACGCGTGGCGAGGTCGTTGGCCTGCTGGGCCTCGATCGGGGTGGCCGCCGTGCCGGTCAGGATGACGTTCTCGCCGAGACCGTCGATCTGGATGTCCGAG